>ONHZ01000011.1 GCA_900317755.1 uncultured Lachnospiraceae bacterium | reverse complement strand
GGGTGTGTCACGGGGACGGTTCTTACTGACAACTTTTTGCTTTCTGTATCACTCCGCGGTTTATCCCTGTCAATCTTTCAAGCTGCCTTATCGATATACCCTTTTCTTTGAGTTGCGCTAATGCCTCGTTACGGTCATTCTTTGTCATCGATTGAATTTCGGTTCCGCTCTTTATATTAAGAGTATCTTTGATCACCTTTTTAGCCCACTCATCATTATGCTTTATCTCTGAATACTCCATGCACTCCTGTCCCTCCTCTTCGCCCATAAATTTCTTAAATTTAGATGGGCTCCCTACCATCTTTCCTAAGATACCAGGTTCAGTCAGCCCCTTCCTACTTACAAATTCCTGATAGCTACTCCATTCATATTTGTCCGCATCTGCAATGCCTGCCTTGACTGGATTATTCAAAATATATCTAAACACTGTAAGCAGGTACTTTTCATCAGTAATAGGCTCACTTTTATATCTGTCCTGAAAAAGATGCCCTGCCCTGGCGTATTTATTATTATAATATGCAGCATAGCTAATTCCGAGTCTCTTCATAAAGCCCGAAATTTCTCCTTCCTCATCATGTATGAGCAGATGCACATGATTTTCCATCAGACAGTATGCCATAATCTCCAACGAGGTGTCTTTCATAAACCGCTTTATTAAATCTAAATATTTTTGATAATCCTCTTCGGATTCAAAAAGTATCTGCTTCCCGATTCCACGTACGATAATGTGCTGATATTTACAAATAATCCTTGGGCGTCTTGACATAAAAACCTCCTGACATAATGAATTTTTTTTCATTATATCAGGAGTGAAAAAGTTGTCAATGAGAACCGTCCCCGTGACATACCCCACTACATTTGGCTACCTTGACAAATATGATCTTAAAGACTGTGCAGCCTATATAAAAAAAGAGAGTCCAGATTAAAACTTGGTTTCTCATACTCTGATGTTGACGGACGTAAGGTACTAAAAAACTGTAAAACTAAAGATATTCCCCTTCTTATCATAAATGGAAAAAAGGATGGCA
This sequence comes from uncultured Lachnospiraceae bacterium, assembly GCA_900317755.1. Lineage (GTDB taxonomy): Bacteria > Bacillota > Clostridia > Lachnospirales > Lachnospiraceae > RUG306. The sequence continues at coordinate 76,600 of ONHZ01000011.1, read as the reverse complement.
TCACTATTGACCATAAAATTTTTTGCTTGTTATAATGCTGAATTAAGGGGATTTATTGCTAAAAAGCTTGATAATAAGGGCTTTTCTGCAATATCTATATGATGTAGTGATTGACACAATCAATACATTTTATCCTTATAAGGAGGTTGTTTATGGGGTATGAATTGGACCGGGATGGATTTTCCCGCGTCATCAAGGAACTGTCAGAGGACTACCAGATCTTTGCTCCGGTAAAAAAGACCGGGCAGGGGAGATTCACTGACACTGATGTGATTTACTATGATCATGTAAAGGATGCATCAGAAATCGAGCTCGAAGAAAAATAGGATTATTCTTTCAAGGAGGCACTCACTCCTCTTTCCGAAACGCTTCTCTATTTCACCGAAAATCATCTAAACGAGGCAGAGCTTGATCCAAAGCCTGTCATCGTATTTTTGAGAAGCTGCGACCTTCACGCATTAAAGCGCCAGGACCAGATTTATCTTGAAAATGGCAGAGAAAAAGATCCGTTCTACTTAAGGCGCCGCGAAAAAATGCATTTCGCATTAATTGGCTGCAGGAGGAGCTTCGAGAACTGCTTTTGTGTTTCAATGGGAACAAATAAAATCGACGAGGGTTATGATTTTTCCATCAATTCCGTGGCAGATGGCAAGGTGCAAATAAATGTACCTTCCAGTACGACCATTGATTCACTTGATTCTATCTTTTCAGAGAATGCCATTTCAACAGCTGATGTCACACCAGATTTCGTAACAGAGAACAAAGTCATGGTCCACATCCCTGACGAAATCCCTGCGGAGATCATCAAAGACAAGCTCTGGGATGAATACACCTCACGCTGCATCGGCTGTGGCCGCTGCAATTTTGTCTGCCCAAGCTGCACCTGCTTTACAATGCAGGACATTTACTACACAGACAACGGCAAGGTCGGTGAGAGAAGACGTGTCGCTGCTTCCTGCATGGTCGATGGCTTCACAAATGTTGCAGGCGGCGGACAATACCGAAAAACACAGGGCGAGCGCATGCGTTTCAAAGTCCTCCACAAGATTTATGACCACAGAAAGCGTTTCGGCAATGACATGTGTGTTGGCTGCGGCCGATGCGATGATGTCTGCCCTGAATATATTTCATACAGCAACATCATTAAAAAAGTAGATCGCGCATGCAAAGAACTCGCCGCAGGAAAGGAGGCAGAATAATGAGTGAAAATGCTTATCTTCCATTTCCTTCAAAAATCCTGAAGGTCGTAATGCACACCGAAAAGGAATACACCTTCGTAATGGAATATCATGGTGATGTAAAGCCTGGCCAGTTCTTTGAAGTCTCTGTTCCTAAATATGGCGAAGCGCCTATTTCTGTGAGTGGCATCGGAAAAAATTCCGTAGATCTTACTATCCGCCGCGTCGGCCGTGTCACAAATGAAGTTTTTGAAAAATATGAAGGCCAGTCCCTTCTCCTCCGCGGTCCGTATGGAAATGGTTTTGATACGGATTTCTTCCGTGACAGCGAGACCGTTGTCGTTGCCGGTGGCACCGGAGTTTCTCCTGTACGAGGCGTCATCCGGGTTCTTGCGGATATGCCTGATGCAAAAGACAAATACGTGATCGTAGGCTTCAGAAGCCCTTCAGATATGCTCTTCCGTGATGACCTGAAGGTCTGGGATGAAAAGCTTAATCTTATCCTGACAGTTGATGGCGCACCTGAAGGATACACCGGAAATGTCGGGCTTGTCACAAAATACATCGCAGACCTCCCATTAAAAGATCCCGCAAATGCAAAAGCCGTTGTCGTAGGGCCTCCACCAATGATGAAATTCACGATCATCGAGTTAAAGAAGAAGGGCTTCGCTGATGAAAATATCATCGTCTCCCACGAGAGAAAGATGTGCTGTGGTCTTGGTAAATGCGGCCACTGCCGTGTAGGAAGCACGTACATCTGCCTCGACGGACCTGTATTTAATTACGCTGAAGCTAAATATCTTATCGACTGATATGTAATTACTGATTTTCATCTAACCAAACATATAACATTCTGGCTCCGACAAAAAATTTCTTGCAAACAGGGATGTTAGAGCCGCGATAAAACAGAGGAAAAATATATGGGTGAACTTGATATAAATGTAAAAAAATTAAAGAAAAATGCCTACAGGGTATCGAAGGTAAGAGGCGAGACTGCATCAAGAGTAAGAGTTCCGGGTGGTGAAATCGACACAGATTCCCTCGCAAAAATCATTGAAATCGCCACAAAGTATGGAAACGGAACTGTCAATATTACAAACCGCCAGGGCTTTGAGATTCCTGGAATTTCACTTGAAGACATTGACGAGGTAAATAAAGCCCTTCAGTCAATTATCGATAATACGAAAGTAAATCAGAAAGAAAAGGACGCAGGCTACCCTGCGTCAGGCACAAGAAATGTAGTTGCCTGTCCTGGCGAAAAGCTCTGTCCTTTCGGCTGCTATGACACAAAAGCACTAGCAAAGAGAATCGACAAAGAAATCTTCCCAAACAATCATCATGTGAAGATTGCCTGCACAGGCTGTTCAAATGACTGTGCGCATGTAAGGCTGAATGATTTCGGCATCATCGGAATGACCGAACCGCAGTACAATCCCGACCGCTGCGTCGGCTGTGAGCAGTGCGTAAAATACTGCTCAAGGCGTTCCGTCGGCGCACTGAAATTAGTAAATGGCAAAGTTGTCCGTGATACAAATAAATGCATAGGCTGCGGCGTCTGCGTTACCTACTGCCCTACCCGCGCATGGACAAGGTCAGAGGAACATTATTTCCGCGTCACGCTTCTTGGCAGAACCGGAAAGAAAAATCCCCGTCTCGGTGAAGACTTTCTAAAGTGGGCAGACGAAGACAGCATCGTAAAGATGATCAACAATGTGTACGATTATCTTGATGAATATCTTGATTCATCTGCCGTAGAATCAAAGGAGCACATCGGCTACATCGTTGACCGTACAGGTTTCGAAGAATTTCTAAAGTACATCATGAAAGATGTAAACCTCGGACCAAAATGCGAAATGCAGGGGCGCCTCTACTGGGGCGGCAAGCGCTACGACCAGGGCAACGAGCTCCGCAAATCCATGTACAGATTTTCTGACAGACCGGCAGACTAAATAGATTTATTACCAAAATAAAAACTTCTCTGAAACTAATTTTTAAGTTTCAGAGAAGTTTTTTGTCTTAAGTTGTCACATAGAAATGTCACTTGACTTCTATTGGCAACTTTTTATTTCAGAAAGTTGTCACCAAGAACCGTCCCCGTGACATTCACGGGATCAAGCTATATCCTTTCTGCCACATACAGTGGGATATTTGTGAGATTTTCCTCTTTCCTGTAATCAGACATAGAAATTCTAATAGGCTCACATTCAGGATAATCCTTCTTTATTTGTTTAAGCGATTTCGCATTTAAATTCTCCTCTGCCTTAACCTCAATTGGATAAATGACAGAATCCTTTTGTATCATAAAGTCTAATTCCAGCTTTGAGCTCTCGCTGTCAAAATAATACACATCATTCCCAGAAGCTTCTAACTGCTCCAGCACATATTGCTCGGTAAATGTACCTTTATATTCTTCGAAAATATTATTTCCAATCAATATCTCTGATATGGGTGCATCTACCATCGCACCCATCAGGCCATGATCAATCAGGAAAAGCTTAAAGCCCGAAAAGTCCTCGTAAAATTTCAAAGGAACTCCTACTTTTCTGACCCTCGGTATCTTGTATATTATCCCGGCATCTAAAAGCCACTGTATTGCAAGCTCGAAATCTTTTGCCCTTGCCCCCTTTTGAATGTCACCATAAATAAATTTCTTATTGCTTTTCGCAAGCTGCTGTGGGATGGAATTCCACACTTGATGTATTCGGCCAAGAATCGATGAATCAGCATGCTTTGAAATATCAAGTGCATAATCAGCCAAAATCCTCTTTTGTATATCTCTTAAGTCCTGATAATCTCTATTTTCAAGCAACCCATTCACAACTTCAGGCATACCACCTGTAAAATAATATTCCCTTAAATCCTCTATAAGAATGGTCTTTATGCTGCTAAGCTCCTGAATTGGTTCATTAATCAGCCTGTCGAATGCTGCCTCACCACGTTTTGCCAATAAGAATTCAGAAAATGTAAGCGGATAAAGGGTTAGCTCATCCGTCTTTCCAACAGGATACGAAACTCCTGAATGGATAGCAAGACCAAGGAGTGAACCAGCTACGATAATATGATATTCAGGTGAATCTTCACAAAAATACTTTAACGATTCAAGTGCCTTTGGGACGCTGCCGATTTCATCGATAAAAATCAGTGTTTTCCCAGGTAAGATCCTCTGGCCGCTTAAAATTTCCATATCAGAAATTAATTTTTCGGTCCTGTACCCATGTGAAAATATTTCTTCAATACGCTCGTCTTTGTCGCTATTTAATACAACCAGATTTTCATATTCATTCTTTCCAAACTCATTTACAATATAAGTCTTCCCAACCTGCCTTGCGCCCTTAATCACAAGCGGCTTCCGATATGAACTATTTTTCCATTGTAAAAGTTTATAATATATATTTCTTTTCATACTGACAGCTTTCCTTATTCTATATAAATATAACAATTTACATCACTATAGCACGAGAATAAAGATGCGTCAACATTTATTGGAATGACTTTTTTCAAAATTATACATTTTTAAGAACGACATTTATCCCGACATTTTGATTGTCTCATGGACAGTTCTTAATAAAGATATTTAAATATCAAAATGTTGTCAATAGAACCGTCCCCGTGGCACCCCAAAACGGACGCATTTTTCGGAATTGGACAAAATGCGATGAAATATATCATTTTTCTAATCTGTGTTACAGCAATAAATCTCATCTTTGGTATAATGAATATTATTAATGGAAGCCTCTTTGAAAAAGGAAAGCTCACATTAGTGAGTGGTGCAAATTTAGTTCTTGGAATCTGTCTCTTCATCATCCTAATAGAATTTATTGCAAAGAAAGCTTCGATGGGAAAGGAATCCGATGAAGAATCTTAAAATGAAGGCTGCCCGGGCTCTCAAAGACTATTCACAAGATGACCTTGCGAAAGCCTGCGGAGTTTCCCGGCAGACGATAAATGCAATTGAAAAAGGTGATTACAATCCCACGCTGAAACTCTGCATTGATATCTGCAAAGTACTGGATAAGACGCTGGATGAACTGTTTTGGGAATAAAAATGCTAATACCTAATCATATACTATCGTCCAAAGGTGGCGGCTTGCTGATTCCATATTTTATGGTAAAATGCAACTGATAGTAAATCGTTCATATTATGTGATTAATTATGGTTGGAAAATACAGGATTGAAGTAAACAATAAGTACACGAAATACTTTTTGACAGTACAGCGAAATTTCACGATCCTTCAGGGAAACAGCGCGACTGGAAAGACTGAGTTAATCAGGCTTCTCTCTCAATATGAAGAAAATGGAGAGGCTTCCGGCGTACATGTCTCTTGTGATGTTCCTGTACATGTGCTTAGAGGCCGATTCTGGGAAGAAGATATTGAACACTTTCACAACAGTATTATTTTTCTTGATGAATCAGAGCAGTATGCAAAAACAAAAGAGTTTGCTGAAACTGCGCAGAAGAATGACAACTATTTTTTCATTGTAAACCGTGATCCACTACACGAACTGTCCTACAGCATAAATGAAATATACACATTTCGGAATGCTGCAGCTTCTCAAAAATACCACGAGGATTTTCGAGTATATAATGAGATGGTGCCATTGAATAATTCATTAATTTCAAAGTATCTCTCCGAAACAGCAATACGAAAAATTGCAAGGCAAATGCCTTCGGAAATTTTACCAGAGGAGTATAAAAATGCTTGAAATATTTTTCGGTGAATATAAAGGTGAAAATTATATTCCAAATCCAGACATCTATTTTGATAACCAGCACGAAGATGAATGGATGGAAGAAATGCTGACAAAGCAGATGGTTTCTGATATAGACAAATCAAAAGTTATTGGTCCTCATCTTATAGACAGCCCATTTTTGGGTCCTATACCGCCAGAGCGTTTATCTGGCGGTGTAAAAACACTTATCATGATTGACCATGATTATGAACATGTCTTCAATGCTTCTGCCTGCGGGGACAATTGTGCTAAATGGCTCCTTAAAATCTGTGAAACAGAAGACCGCCTGGTTCGTCTTGGCTATATTATGAATTTTGGTGATAATAAATTTACTATCAAGATTAATAATACTGGTAAAATCGTTCATTCTATGAGTGAGTTAATGGACGAACTGATTGATCATGATTTATTTCCATATTTTTTCCGAGTGCCTTCACTGCATTCCTCACGCAGTCATCACATGGACAGAGGACGACTCCCGTATCCCTGCCCTTTAAGTCCTTGCACACTGTAGCACCGCAGGCATCGTTAAAATCCTGGAGCATCTGTCTGGAAAAACGCACTGTGCCGCTGCCGTTTGTTTTAAGCCCCGCTATCATATTTGCACCTATCAGTGCTCCGCAGGTTGCTTCCATGCAGCCCATTCCACCGCCGAACCCTGCTGCCGCCTTTACGAGTTCTGCACTGTCCGAGCCGACTAAATCCTCACAGGCCTTTACGACGGCCTGTGCACAGTTATAGCCTCTGCTCTTATACTCTACTGCCTTTTCTGCTCTTTCATCTATTGTCATTTTCTGCTCCTAGGGCCTCACACCTTCTCTGGCTCTGGATAATCGACGCCGAATGTATCAACTGTGACTGTCTTCATGACCTGTGGTTCAAGCGGCTTATCAGAATAATCTGTAGCTACCTCTGCAATCTTGTTTACAACATCCATGCCCTCGATGACCTTTCCGAAAGCTGCATACTCGCCATCAAGATGAGGTGCATCTTTATGCATGATGAAGAACTGGCTGCCTGCTGAATCAGGGAACATCGTGCGCGCCATGGAAAGAACGCCCGCCGTATGCTTGAGGTCATTCTGGAAGCCATTACTTGAGAACTCGCCCTTGATGGAATAGCCCGGACCGCCTGTGCCATTTCCATCCGGATCTCCGCCTTGGAGCATGAAATTCTTTATTACTCTGTGAAATCCAACGCCGTCATAGAAGCCCTTGTTGATGAGGCTGATGAAATTGTTTACGGTGTTCGGTGCGATTTCAGGATAAAGCTCAGCCTTGATCACATCGCCATTTTCCATCGTAATGGTAACTACTGGATTCTCTGTCATTTTTTGTCCTCTTTCTATTTTTGCTGATACAATAATGCCTTCATCAAAACACATATCCTGCTGCAATGATCTGCGCAGATGTGTCTTACGTTGGCATCTTATTTGTGCACTTCAATCAATATAACATTTGAAGCAGTCCTGCTCAATAGTTCAAATGTCAATATATGTAAATTCATTTCTTACTTTTCATCTGCTCAGGCCTGGTATTCCTCTCCCAGAATACGCCGTCAGAAAATCCCTGGATAGAAGAATCTGTTTCGGCCATCTCAAGCCGCTTTTCTGCCCAGACGATGTATTCTTCATTCTGCTCGATGCCGACAAAATGACGATTCAGCTTCTTTGCAGTCACTGCTGTAGAGCCCGAACCTAAGAATGGATCAAAAATAATGTCTCCTTCTTTGGAACTAGCAAGAATCAGCTTTGCCAGCAATTTCTCCGGTTTCTGCGTCGGATGCGCCGTATTCTCCGGCATCGACCAGTATGGGATAGAAATATCGTCCCAGAAATTTGAAGGACACGTGTCCCTGAAATTTCCATCCGATGTCTCTTCCCAGTCCTTCGGTTTTCCATCAACCCTGTAAGGTGCTATCACGCGGCGACGCTGCTTTACGGCATCAACGTCAAAATAATAATCATCCGAAACCGTCACAAACCAGATGTCCTCCATGCCGTTCTTCCAGTTTGCCTTTGCGCCCCGACCCTTCTCACGCTGCCAGGTGATACGATTCTGAAGTTTATAATATTTCTTCAGAACTTCATACACAAGCGGGCTAGAGAAAATATCACAACAGACATAAATTGAAGCATTTTCCTTAAGAAGAGGTCTTAACAAAGTAATCCAGCTTTCAAGGAATTCCAAATACTTCTCATCTGAAGCTTCCTTAAACTTCTTCCCATTATAGTCCTTTGTCAGATTGTACGGCGGATCGACAATCGCCAAATCCACGAACTTCTCAGGCAGATACTTCATCACCTCAAATGTATCGCCACAGATTACCTGATCTACCACATCAGAAAGCACAACTTTTTTTTGCACACGAATGGAACGGGCAAAGTACGCCTTCCCCTCCTCCAGAGAAATATCGATTGTCTTATTCCGTGGTGCTTTCATAATCAATATTAGTCGTGCTCCCGAAGACACAAACTATCTTTTACTTAAATACTTCTTCAGGTATTTGCCGGTATATGACTTCGCATTTTTCGCGACCTGCTCGGGCGTTCCGGTTGCGATGACGGTTCCGCCGCCGCTGCCGCCTTCAGGACCAAGGTCGATGATGTAGTCGGCAGACTTGATGACATCGAGATTGTGCTCGATGACAACGACGGTATTTCCCGAATCCGAGAGACGGCGCAAGATTTCCGTGAGCTTCCTTACATCTTCAAAATGAAGTCCAGTTGTCGGCTCGTCAAGTATATAGATCGTCTTTCCTGTCGGACGCTTTGAGAGCTCAGTCGCAAGCTTTACTCTCTGTGCCTCGCCACCTGACATCGTAGTCGCAGGCTGACCAAGCTTCATATAGCCGAGTCCGACATCATAGAGCGTCTGAATCTTTCTCGTAACTGATGGCACAGCCTTAAAAAATTCAAGTGCCTCCTCAATTGTCATGTCGAGCACGTCAAAAATAGATTTGCCCTTGTATTTGACTTCAAGTGTCTCCCTGTTGAATCGCTTTCCGCCGCAGACCTCGCATGGCACATAGACATCCGGCAGGAAGTTCATCTCGATTTTTACGATTCCGTCGCCGGCGCAGTTTTCGCACCGGCCGCCCTTAACATTGAATGAAAATCTTCCCTTCTGATAGCCCCTAGCCTTTGCATCAGGTGTCGCTGCAAAGAGATCTCGGATCAGGTCAAATACACCTGTGTATGTTGCAGGATTTGATCTCGGTGAACGCCCAATAGGAGACTGGTCAATATCAATAATCTTATCGAGTTTTTCATAGCCCTCGATGCCATCACAGTCGCCTGGAATTTTGTGCGCATGGTTTAACTTATCATCCAAGTACTTGTACATAATCTCATTTACAAGCGTACTCTTGCCGCTTCCGGAAACACCGGTCACGCAGGTGAAAATGCCAAGCGGAATCTTGACATCAATATTTTTAAGATTGTGCTCGCGCGCACCCTTTACCGTGATGAAATCCTTTGATTTTCTTCTCTTCTCCGGAACTGGAATCTTCCGTCTTCCCGCAAGGTAATCTCCAGTAATCGAGCCTTCGGTATTCATGATGTCTTCAGCCGTGCCGGTCGCAACAATATTGCCGCCGTGCTCACCAGCGCCAGGTCCGACATCGACGATAAAATCCGCAGCGCGCATCGTATCCTCATCATGCTCTACGACGATAACCGTATTTCCAAGGTCACGAAGTCCCATGAGAGAATGAAGTAATTTGTCATTATCCCTCTGATGAAGACCGATTGACGGCTCATCGAGGATATAAGTAACCCCGACAAGACCTGATCCAATCTGTGTCGCAAGTCTTATTCGCTGTGCCTCGCCACCTGAAAGCGTAGCTGTCGCTCTTGAAAGTGAGAGATAGGATAATCCGACATCATTTAGGAATTTGACCCTTGACCTTATTTCTTTCAGAATCATCCTGCCGATAAATTCCTGCCTTTCCGTGAGCTTCATATCAGCAAGAAATTTCTGAAGCTCGTCAATCGGCATGGTCGTAATGTCATAAATATTTTTATCGGCAACTGTGACTGCAAGTGCTGCAGGCTTCAGCCTCTTTCCATGGCAGACAGGGCATGGCGTGACTTCCATATATTCTTCAAACTGAGCCTTCGAAAGCTCGGATGAAGTCTCGCGGTATCTCCTGTGCGAATTTGCAATAAGTCCTTCAAACTGCACATCATAAACACCGGAGCCAAAGCGTCCTGTATATGGCACCTTCACAACCCGCTGCGTTCCATGAATCAGCATATCTTTTACAGAAAATGGCAGGTCTTTGTATGGCGTATCGAGAGAAAAATGAAACTCATTTGCAAGTGCAAGCAATACTGCATGGGTATAGGATTTTTCCGAATTTGATGACTGCCAGCCGGGAACCTTGATTGCACCTTCATTCAGTGACAAATCCCTGTCAGGTATCATCAGCCTCTCATCAAATTCCATCTTGTAGCCAATACCGGAACACTCCGGACATGCACCAAATGGATTGTTAAACGAAAAGCTCCTGGGCTCGATTTCATCAATCGAAATACCGCAGTCAGGGCAGGAGAAGCTCTCAGAAAATCTGATGATCGTGTCATCTCCTTCTTTCTGTGCACCCTGAACCTTGGCAAAGACGTCATCCGGAAGACCACCAGGAATATCAATAATGAGAAGTCCGTTTGAAAGCTTAAGCGCCGTCTCAATTGAATCCGTAAGTCTCTTCTCAATGCCTTCCTTTACGACCAGACGGTCGATTACGATTTCAATATTGTGCTTCTGGTTTTTATTAATATCGATATCTTCCTCAAGGTCGTACTGGTTTCCATCGACGATGACACGGACATAACCTGCCTTTCTCGCTCTCTCGAAAAGCTTTTCCTGTGCGCCCTTTCTGCCTCTGACAACAGGAGAAAGCACCTGGATTTTCGTCCTCTCAGGAAGCTTATGCACCGCATCTACCATCTCATCAACAGACTGCCTCTTTATCTCACGGCCGCAATTCGGACAGTGGGGAATTCCGATTCTCGCATAAAGGAGACGGAAATAATCATAGATTTCCGTGACAGTCCCGACTGTAGATCTCGGGTTCCTGTTCGTAGATTTCTGGTCGATGGAAATGGCCGGCGGAAGTCCTTCAATAGAATCCACATCCGGTTTTTCCATCTGTCCCAAGAACTGTCTCGCATAGGAAGAAAGGCTCTGCATATACCTTCTCTGTCCTTCTGCGAAAATCGTATCGAATGCAAGGGATGATTTTCCTGAACCTGAAAGACCGGTCAGTACAACAAATTTATCTCTTGGAATATCTACGTCAACACCCTTGAGATTATGCTCCCTGGCGCCGCGGATTTTTATATATTTCTGATTTGGATCAAATTCTTTCTTTTTCATTTTGTCCCAAAAATTTTGTATTATTTAAGAATCTAATAATAAGTATTATGATTCACTATTGCTATCAACTTTCGCCTTCATTTCAGAAAAAATATCATTTGAAGGCCAGATCTTGTCATGCCATTCCTTCAGCTGGGAAGTCGTCATAAAACCTGAAGATGTTCCCATGAATCCAATCTTGTATGAAGCAAAGAGAAGCGCATTTCTGATTGAAAGAACTGAATCGCCAGTCTCCATATAATAATGAAGAAAACAGGATAATAATGCATTCCCTGCACCAGCCGTATTTACGATATCAAGTGTCGAAACAGAATTATAATGCACCTTTATATTCTTTTTCCTGTCATAAAGTATTGCTCCATCCTTGCCCTGTCCTAAAAGAACAATATCTATATCATAGCCGTCAGCAATCTCTGTCACGAAATCATACGGATCTTTTCCTATATTACTGTCGCTCATATAGATAATATTTGCTGCTTTATAAAAATCTGTATTATATTTCACCTTATCCCATGAGAATGAATGAATATTGACAGCGATTTTTTTATTTTTCTCTTTTGCCTTATAGCAGAATGGACGGCAGAAATTTGCGTTTGAAAGAACAACCATATCTGCATCATCGATCAGGTCATCCGTGCCGGTCATATCAAATTCTGCTTCTCTTGCATCTTTAATATCTTCAAAAATCTGTTGATTCCACTTATCATCATAGAGAATGACGGAAGTCGGCGTATCCTGGAGATTTCGCTTTATATACTTTGTCGGAAGCAGAATATCAGAATCATGTGGATTTAATATAGAATAATCCGAATCCTTTCCGATCATAGAAACAAATCTGACATTATCCCCAAGTGAAGTAAGCGCCAGTGAAACATTATACGCGGTTCCGCCTATCGAAGTGAAAACCGAGTTTGGAACAATAGTAAGAGGTTTGTAATCAATAGGAATAGACTTTACCTTTACAATCGTCTCAATCTGTGTAATACCTGCAACAAGAAATTTTGCCATGGAAACCCTCTCATTCCATCAAAAACAAATATCAACATTTGAAAAAATTATAATGATTTGGTCAATAAAAGTCTAGAAAAATCGAAAACGGCCACCAGCTGGTGACCGTCATTAGTATTGCTAAAAAAATATCATTTCATTATCAGGAAGCATTCTTCTGCTCTCTTGCCTTTACCTCATCAAGCGTTTCGAAAGCGGCAAGCTCTGGATGCTCTGTGTGCTCCTTTGAATAGCCTGTGTAAGCAATCTTTCTGTGAGGAAGTTCTTTCCACTCCTCTTCTGCAACTGGCTTCCACTTTTCAGCGTAGTCGTCGCACTTTGCGCAGAGCTCTTCAACTGTCTCATCAGCCTCTGAGTTCGTACCCTTTGCACCTGTACGCTCAACCATTCCACGGAGAAGCTGTGGATTCTCGAGCATTGGACATGGACGAAGGTGGTTCCTGTTGAACGGCTGTCCCTTTCTATATTCCATGAAAAGAGGGCTCTGTAAAATCTGAAGAATTGACTTCTCACGGATATTTGAATCTGAGAAATGAATGAATACGCATGGCTCAGCATAGCCACTTGCATTGATATGGAAGTAATTTCTTCCTCCGGCAATACATCCGCCAACGTACTCACCATCGTTCTGGAAATCCATAGGGAAGAAGCCGATGTCGCACTTGTCTGAACGGACATAACGAATTCTCTCGATCATCTTCTTACGCTGCTCTGGTGTAGGCATAAGCTCTGGCGCTGCGTTCTTTCCAACTGGCATATAATGGAAATAGAAGCCGAATCTTGCACCCTTGTCAGCAATCATACGAAGGAAGTCATCGCTTGTAACAGCCTCGATATTCTGGCTGGTGTAGCAGATGGAAGTTCCATAGATAATGCCATGTTCCTTAAGCAGATCCATAGCGCGCATAGCTGCTGCATAATGACCTTCGCCACGGCGTGCATCATTTGTCTCAGGTGTTCCTTCGATAGAAAGAAGCATGATAATATTTCCAAGACGAACTAATTCCTTGCAGAAGTCTTCGTCGATCAGTGTAGAATTATCGAAAATTGCAAATTCAACATCATTGTGCTTTTCAGCAAGACGAAGAACGTCCTTCTTTCTTACAAGAGGCTCGCCGCCTGTAAGCATATAGAGGTAAACACCGAGCTCCTTGCCCTGTGTAATGATTCTGTCCATCTCTTCATATGTGAGATTGTTCTTGTGGCCGTATGTACCTGACCAGCAGCCCTTGCAGTGCATATTGCAGGCATCGGTAGGATCAAAAAGAATGAGCCAGGGAATATTGCAGTCATACTTCACACGGTTTGCACGAATCATCTTTGTGCCACGGAAGAATGCTTCATAACCAAGGTTCAGAAGTAATGTCTTTGCAACATGAGGATCCGTCTCATCAACAACTCTGTTTAAGAACTGAATCCAGCGGCCATTGTCCTTTATATTCTGCTTTACTTTGTTTAAGGTCTCTTCATTTGTACCTTCCTTGCCCCAGAACTTCTTTGTAAGATCAACAAGCTTGAGGTAAGTCTCTGTTCTGTCATCCTGTTTGTCAAGATGCTTCAGAAATCCATCGATTGCAACTGAAAAAGCAGTTCTTTCAGCAGCGTGTGCAAGTGATGCCATTAAATTTTCCTCCTAATGAAAATCCGATATTCCTGTGACCAATTAAATGTAAATTCAGGTCACGCTTTTTACCCATATTCTTAAGTATCGTGCAAAATAATAAAGCGTGAATGAATTTCGGTCAATGAACAAAGTCTGTTGTTTGTAGCGAATACCTTACATTTCGGAGTTTTTGTTCGTGGTGGCGGACTATTACGCTGATTTTGCAAGAATAATCATTGAGTATGCATTTAGCGCTGAATCTCTGCATTTTCCGTGCAGCTTGTTACGACAGTGCCACACGTATTGCTTCTTCATTATTTCCGATATGCCCCTGGATCATCTCTTTTGTGCCGCCACATTTTAATTCGAGCTTGCTCTTGAGATTCTCTCCGAATGCTTTCACATCGACATTCTTTGAACCCATGATGAAGCTGTAACCATCAGCATCGTTTCCGTTTAAGATAATAGAAAATCCGCTATGACTTTCCATCAGCGAATTTACTGCGTTTCGAATCGTGATATTTTCCTGGCCTTCCGTGAAAATAATCACATTCTCTGACGAGCCTGCCTTTTCGATTTCATAATTCAAAAGTGCCTTCTTCGCTTCGACGAGCTGGCTCTTTAATGAATTATTTTCATAAAATAATTTCTCGACGCCCTTCACATTATCTTCCATCGGAAGCTTGAGGCCGTGGGAAATCTCCTCTTCCCTTGACTGCATCTTTGAAATAAAGTCAAAGGCCCGCCTGCCGCAGAGGATATAAAGCCTTGTTCCGCCCTTGTAATTCTGAAAGCTTACGACCTTGATGATTCCGATTTCGCCAGTCGTCTTCACATGCGGCGCACAGCAGGCACAGGTGTCAACGCCTGGAATCTCGACAACTCTGACTGCGCCTTTGATTTCCTTTTTGCTGCGGTATTCTATCTTTGAAAGCTCATCCTCTGAGGGATAATAGCACTTCACAGAAATATTTTTATAGACTGCTTCATTCGCTTTTTTCTCAATATCGTTTATCTCATCAGACGTGAGCTTTCCATTGTAATCCATCTGGACTAAATCATCGCCGAGATGAAAGCCAACATTTTCGTGGCCCTTCAGTGAATGGACGATTCCGGAAAAAATATGCTCGCCGGTATGATTCTGCATCTTCAAAAAACGGTTGGCAAAATCAATCTCACCGAGCACCTTCATACCCTGCTTCAGATGCAGGCAGTTCGAAAGATTCTCCATCGTATCGAGCGGCAGATAATGTGTAATCACACCGTCCTTATCTATTTGCACATCAAAGACATGAAATGTAAGATGCAGATCATCCTTCAGGGAAATCGTGCCCTTGTCTGCATACTGGCCGCCCTCCTCAGGAAAGAACATCGTCTTGTCAAGAACAATCGCAGCGCAGTCCTTGCCCTTAAATTCTACCCTCTCGACATACAAAATCTCAGCTTCGAACTTCGTCTTGTATGCATCCAAATCATATAACTTTATTGTTGCTTGCATCATTTCACCTATTACTATTATTTTGTTAAACTCGCTCCCGCACGGACAATACTGTCTCTAGCACGTCGTCTCGCGCCTCATGGATTTTTGCTCGCGTCACATAAATTCGTGCTACGCCTTCCGGCTTGCACTCATTAAGTGACGAGTAAAATCCATGCGTGCTGTGAGACAGCATTGCCGTGCTCGCGCTCGAGTATATCTTGAGTTACAGTAAACTCGAGCGGAGTAAAAAAATGATACATCTGCAAAAACCATGACTCGGACGTCGGCACTTAGCGAATGCGAGGAAGAGCACTATGCTGCGTAGCAGCATTTTAATGTGCTCTGACGACATGCCACGATTTCGAGAAATCGTGTCGATACCTTAGCGTCTGATATAGCATGAGCTTAGTGCCGCTACGTCGAGTCATGAGTGGGAACGGGTTTTTCAGATGTACATTTTTTTGCGACGGGAGTATTACAGTTTATATATTCACGTCTAGTTCAATTGGGCAATGGTCGGAGCCGAGGATTTCGGTGTGGATTTTGGCATCTACGAGCTTGTCCTTGAGGCGCTCGCTTGTGACGAAGTAGTCGATTCTCCAGCCTGCGTTCTTCTCACGTGCATGGAAGCGGTATGACCACCAGGAGTACTCGACCTTGTCGGGATAGAAATAACGGTAGGTGTCAATGAATCCAGAGTCGAGAACGGTTGAGAATTTTGCACGCTCCTCGTCTGAGAAGCCTGCAGAATGATGATGTGCAGACGGGTTCTTGAGGTCGATTTCCTCATGCGCTACATTGAGATCGCCGCAGTAAATGACGGGCTTCTTCTCATCGAGTCCTTTTACATAGGAAAGGAATGCATCTTCCCAAGTCATCCTGTAGTCAAGCCTCTTGAGCTCATCCTGTGAATTCGGAACATAGACGGTAATGAAATAAAAGTCCGGGTATTCAAGCGTAATAACTCTGCCCTCATGATCATGTTCCTCAACACCGATTCCATACTGAACTGACAGCGGATCATGCTTTGTATAGATTGCAGTGCCAGAATAGCCCTTCTTTTCTGCGTAGTTAAAATATGACTTGTATCCATCAAACTCGAGATCAAGCTGGCCTTCCTGCATCTTCGTTTCCTGCAGGCAGAAGAAATCCGCATCAAGTGCCTTAAAGCTGTCCTCAAAGCCTTTCTTGACACACGCCCTAAGCCCGTTTACATTCCAAGAAATAAATTTCATCTGATTTCCTTTCACACAAGCTGTATAAACTTTATATTCACGTCACGAAAAAACAATATCATGTTGCCGTATTCTGAAAACCCTATTTTCAGACACAACATTAACATTTTAAATATAATACTAAAAAAATCAACCAGATATTTTGCATAATTAGTTAAATTTATTTAGATATTTCTTGTTGACATTTATAAAAATTTCGCTTATGCTATGGGGCGTTTGCGTTATTTTACAAACTTGTAATTTTGACAAAATCAAATCAAAAAAAATTCTATTATTCTATTTGGAGACAAAAATGGATTTCAACAAATTGGCAGATGAGATCATCAATGGAAAACGCCTAAAGCGCGGCGATGATTTCAGTGAATTTATTACAGGTGACCTTAAGGAGATGGAAAAGGGCGCTGACAAAATCAGGGATGCGCTCTGCGGAGACAAGGTCGATCTCTGCACCATCATTTCTGCAAAGAGTGGAAAATGCGGCGAGAACTGCAAGTTCTGCGCACAGTCAGCATTCCATCATACTTCCTGCGACGTCTATGATTTTATGGATGAAGACAAGATTTTCGAGCAGGCAAAGTCAAACCAGGCCGAAGGCGTTGACCGCTTTGGCATCGTTGATTCCGGAAAGGGACCTACACCTGAAGATTTTGAGAAGATTATCCATGTCATCAAGCGCATGCATAAGGAACTCAATATTGAGCTCTGCTGTTCACTCGGTTTCATGACAAGTGAGCAGTTCCATCGTCTTCACGAGGCAGGCGTCACAGCCGTACACAACAATATCGAGACATCGAGAAGATTTTTCCCTCACATCTGCACGACGCACACCTTCGATGACAAGATTGCAAACATTAAGCGTGCCCAGGCAGAAGGCTTAAATGTCTGCTCCGGCTGCATCATAGGAATGGGTGAGGACTGGGATGACCGAATCGACATTGCGCTTACCTTAAATGAACTTGATGTAAGCTCAATTCCAATAAACAGCCTGATGCCTATTAAGGGAACTGCCCTTGAGGACAGGCCAAGGCTTACAGAGGATGACATATTAAGAACCATTGCTATTTTCAGATATATCAATCCTACAAAGGAACTCCGTCTCGCAGGAGGCCGCGCACTGATGTCAGACAATGGCCGCTGTACTTTTACATCTGGTGCGAGTGCATCCATTACAGGAAATATGCTCACAACCTCAGGCTCCACAATCAAGATGGACCGTGAAATGCTCACAGAACTGGGCCGTGACATCGTGCCGGTACCTGGCGAAGTATAATAGCTTGACAGCATAAAAGCATATTCTAAAAAAATTTGCGTATGCCAAAATCAATAAACGATTCAGTTTCGGCTGATTTGTAAATGTTCAAAGATAAATATTGTCATACATAATACACCGATATTTATCAGAAATTCAGGAGAAAAGAGGAAAAGAAATGTCAGAAAAATCTACTACAAAATCGAGAGTCAATGTAAAAGACTTAGTAATGATTGCACTTTCAGCTTCAGTACTTTGCGTATGTGGCCCATTAGCTATCAAGCTTCCAGGACTCGTTCCAATTTCCCTTACAAATTTAGTATTATACTTTTTAGTATATATGATTGGAACACGTCGTACAGCCATTACTTTTATCCTTTACTGCCTTATTGGAATTGCAGGAATGCCAGTATTTTCAAATGGCGGCGGTATCATACAGCTCATCGGTCCAACTGGCGGATTTATCGTTGGTTTCCTTCCAATGATTATCGTTATGGGACTCTTCATTGACAGGCATCCTGAAAAGAAGGTTCTTTGCGTCATCGTGATGGAAGCATCTACTTGGATTCCATATCTTCTTGGAACATTTTGGTATGTTTTCTCAACAAAGAATACTCTTGCATTTGCATTTACTGCCTGTGTCCTTCCATTCCTTGCAGAAGACTTAATCAAGATGATTGTCGCTGCAATCTTTGGACCTTCAATCCGTAAGAGACTCAGAGCTGCAAACGTAATAGACTAAGAATAATAATAAATATTGTCCCTAACAAAATTTCCGGAGCATTAGCTTCGGAATTTTTTGTCATAATTTATATATTAAATCAGAATAATATTTTACGAATTTCCACAATCCTTCACAATTGCTAGTGGCATCGCAGATGGCAATTTAATGCCACCCTTTACAATTCGTAAGTAAACAGGCTATAATGATAATTACTGCGCCGAGAATCAACATGCTGCAGAAATTTAATCAAGATGGGGTTTGTATCCAAATGACATCAAAGAAAAAATACAACATGTATGTATTATATACTGGCTCAAGCGACAAGGAAATGCTGCATACCATTATGGATGCCTGTATCGATCCTAAAATCCTGCACGATGTATTTATTCCGCAGCGCATCATCAAAAAGCATCTGCACGGAAAATGGCAGGATGTGGTCGATGACATTTACAGAGGATATATCTTCGTTGAAGCCACTGATTCCAACAGATTATTCCTGGAACTAAAGAAAATTCCAAAGGTTTCAACACTTTTTGCCAATCTTCTTTCTGACCAGAATGGTCTGCACAGCGATTATTACGAGGATCTAAATTTTGTCGCATTATCTGATACTGATCAGAAATTCATCAGGATGATTGGAAAATCCTCACCCGATGAAAAAGCAGAAAATGGAACCGGTACTGATGATTTGGGAAATTCCTACAATAAATCCCACACAATGGGCATCTCGGGTATTGTAATCGATTGCAATGAAGGAGAATCCTATAAACCAGGAATGAAGATAAAGGTTGTTTCGGGACCTCTTCAGGGCATGGAAGGACTGATTACAAAGCTGAATCTGCACAGACGCGAAGCATTCATTAAGTCTCCACTTTTCGGAGGCACCGAAATAAAGATTGGAATCAATATTCTTGGCACGCTGAAAGAATGGGAGCAGTCACATCCATCACAAACACAAATATTTTCTGATCATGATTCATCAGATGATTCGTCTGATACAGAAATAAAAAAGGCAGGCTGAACCTGTCTTTTTTGTTGCAATATTTTATAGTATCCAAATGATTACTAATACTGTAATAACTCCGGTATTGAAAAAATCTCTCTGCAATGCTCCGGAAAGCTCTTTGGATGCATGCTTGACTGCCATGTATGAATATAATAAGAATTCATTCCTACAGACTCTGCACCGGCAATGTCAGCATTGATGTCATTTCCAGTCATCACACATTCACTAATTTTCAGATTGTGTTTCTTTATCAAACATTCAAAAATCTGCTTCGATGGTTTCTTCACATGGACATTTGAAGAAATAATCGTATCATCGAAATATTTTCCAATGCCAAGCGAATTGAATTCCGGCACGGTGAAGCAGCTCTGCGCATTTGAAAGAAGGTAGACTTTCTTTCCATTTTCCTTCAAAGTTTTCAGGGTTTCTTCCACGCCATCAAACAGCTTTAATTCCTTCTGCAAAGATGTTGCCCTGAAAAAAATAGCGATCTGCTTCAGTTCATCAAGATTTTTTGTGATACCCTTCTCTTCAAATAGATTTTTGAAGACATTCAGAAGCTCAGGCTCGGCAAGGCTCGTCACTTCCGGACGCATATTCTTCGGAAGTGCCTCATATGTCTTTTCTATCTCGACACTTACTAATCTTCCGTATGCATCACGGAATTCGTCAGGCGTATAGGCGGCGCCGTTCATTGAATATACGGCGGACATCTTCTCCCAAAGCATCGGGGAATTCTCATCCGTCGCAATGTCAGCTAAGGTACCATATAAATCGAAAATGTAATTTTTGTACTTCATTCCTCGTACTCTTTCCAAGCAATTACGAATGCTGAAATGAGCAGTGCGATGCAGGAAATCACTTCAATGATGTTGTTTGCCTTTGAAAGCTCGGTTTTGTATTTCTTGTGATTTGACTTCATATGATCACCTCATCAAGTATTTGGTAATGGAGGCATACCTGGTCTTCCATGGCAGTTCTTGTATTTCTTTCCTGAGCCGCATGGGCATGGATCATTCGGATAGATCTTCTTGCCTTTACGCTTCTTTGGTCCTGACTCTGACTTTTCTTCCATATTTGTTGATGTCGGCTGGGCAACTTCCTTACGCTCGGTTTCCTTCTGCTCTATTCTTACATGGAAGAGCATTCCGACGGTGTCTGTCGTGATGGCATCATTCATCTGATCCATCATGTCATAAGACTGCATCTTGTATTCATCGACAGGATTTCTCTGACCATATGCCTGAAGACCAATACCCTGGCGGAGCTGGTCCATATCATCAATTTCTTCCATCCAGTGCTTGTCGATACAGCGGAGAAGAACGACTCGCTCAATTTCACGAACAAGTTCTGGTGAAGGTGCCTCAGATTCTCTCTGATCATAGAGTTCCTTAGCGTCCTTCGTAAGCTTTTCCTTCAGTTCATCTGCATTATCGATATCCTTTATTGAATCTGGCGTAATCGGTGGCAGCGGAATAAGTGTACGAAGGTTTCTATTAAGCTCTACGAGGTTCCACTTTTCATCTTCATCAGCAGACTGAACGGCAAGCTCTACAGAATCGGAAACCTTTGTCTCGATCATGTCCATGATCTGCGGTTTCATATCCTCGCCTTCAAGAACTCTCTTACGCTGGGCATACACGAGCTCTCTCTGGTCGTTCATGACCTGATCATATTCAAGCAGGTTCTTACGGATGCCGAAGTTGTTCTCCTCTATCTTTTTCTGTGCTCTTTCAATAGCGGCAGAAAGCATCTTGTGGTGAATCTGCTCACCTTCCGGAACACCAAGTGCTTCAAAAACGCTCATCATCTTCTCGGAACCAAAGAGTCGCATCAGGTCATCTTCAAGGGAGATGAAGAACTGTGATTCACCAGGGTCGCCCTGACGACCTGCTCGGCCACGGAGCTGATTATCGATTCGTCTTGACTCATGACGCTCAGTACCAATGACCTTTAGTCCGCCTGCCTTTACCACTTCATCACGGGCAGAATCGCAGTCAGCCTTTGCCTTCTTTAATGCCTCTTCCCTGTCTTCAGGTGTGGCACTATCAGGCTTTACGCCTGCCTTCTTCAGGTAGTCATCAACAAGCCTTTCCGGATTTCCACCAAGCAGGATATCGGTACCACGGCCTGCCATATTTGTTGCAATCGTAACGGCACCTTTCATTCCGGCCTGGGCGATGATGGCTGCTTCCTTTTCATGAAATTTTGCATTCAGGACCTCATGCTTGATGCCTTCCTTTGAAAGCATCTTACTTAAAAGTTCTGAAACATCAATCGTAATTGTACCGACGAGAACCGGCTGTCCCTTCGCATGGGATTCCTTTACCTCTTCTACTACGGCCTTGTATTTTTCAGCCTTGGTCTTGTATACGGCATCATCCTTATCAATTCTTGCAACAGGCTTGTTCGTAGGAATCTCGATAACATCCATTCCGTAGATGTCCCTGAATTCCTGCTCTTCGGTAAGAGCGGTACCTGTCATGCCGGCCTTCTTATCATATTTATTAAAGAAGTTCTGGAAAGTAATCGTAGCAAGCGTCATGCTCTCACGCTTGATCGGAACATGCTCCTTTGCCTCGATTGCCTGATGGAGACCGTCCGAATATCTACGGCCAGGTAAGATACGTCCTGTAAAGTCATCGACGATAAGGACCTGTCCGTCCTTTACAACATAATCCTGATCCCTGTGCATGAGGTTGTGCGCACGAAGCGCTAATATGACATTGTGCTGGATCTCAAGATTTTCCGGATCAGCCAGGTTCTGAATCTTAAAGAACTGCTCTGTCTTCTTGATACCTTCCTGGGTGAGGTTTACGGTCTTGTCCTTTTCATTGACAATGTAGTCACCGGTCTCTTCCTGCTCTACGCCCATAATGGCATCGATCTTGGAAAATTCCGGAAGATCTTCACCTCGGGTAAGCTGTCTTGCAAGCACATCGCACATCTCATAAAGCTTTGTGGATTTGCCTGACTGGCCTGAAATAATAAGCGGCGTCCTTGCTTCATCAATAAGTACGGAATCGACCTCATCGATGATGCAGTAGTGAAGCCCACGCTGTACAATATTCTTCTCATATACGGCCATGTTGTCACGAAGATAATCAAAGCCGAGTTCATTATTTGTAATATAGGTAATGTCACAGTTGTACGCAGCCTGGCGTTCTTCCTTTGACATGTCGTTTAATACGACACCGACCGTGAGACCTAAAAACTCATGAACTCTTCCCATCCACTCAGAATCACGCTTTGCAAGGTAATCGTTTACTGTGACGATGTGAACGCCCTTGCCTTCAAGGGCATTCAGATATGCAGGAAGTGTAGAAACAAGCGTCTTACCTTCACCAGTTCTCATCTCTGCGATACGTCCCTGATGGAGGATGATACCGCCGATCAGCTGTACCCTGAAGTGCTCAAGACCGATTGCTCTCTTTGCACCTTCTCTTACTACTGCATATGCTTCCGGAAGGATGTCGTCAAGCGTCTCACCCTTTTGAAGCCTCTCCTTAAACTCCGGTGTTTTGGCCCTCAGTTCTTCATCAGAAAGCTTCTGCATGTCAGGCCGCATAGCCTCAATTTTGTCAACGATCGGCAGAATTCTCTTAATCTCATGCTGAGAATGCGTACCGAAAATTTTTTCACCTAAGCCCATTAAATAAATCTCCTATTAATAAATTTCGCATCATGTCGAAAAAAAATTCAAATTTGCACGTAGAGTTTATTTTAACACTAATGTAAATACGAAACAATTAAGAGTTTTAGAAATTCTTACATATTTAATAATTTATATATTTGCATCAATAAGTTTGCACAAAGAAACGCATTTTGCTATATTAGACGCATGGATTTTTCTGATTTTGAAAAACATCCTTCCCCACAGCTCATGCGAAAGGATTACATTCTTCTGAATGATGGCTGGACTATTGAAGGCAGGGATATCCATGTGCCTTTTCCACCAGAATCTGAATTTTCCGGATACACAAAAAAGACTGGGAATACTTATAATTATGAAAAGGCATTCCGCCTTCCGGACAACTGGGAAAATAGCGGCAGGGTGCTTCTTCACTTTGGGGCTGTGGATCAGATTGCAGAAGTTTTTATCAACGACAAACAGGTCTGCCGCCATATAGGTGGTTATCTTCCATTTACGGTGGAGATCACTGATTTCCTTTTCAGAATAAACAGACTCAGGGTCAAAGTAACAGATACAAATTCCACTCTGATTCCGTATGGAAAGCAGGCAAAGCTGCCCGGCGGAATGTGGTATACCGGAATCAGCGGCATCTGGAAATCTGTCTGGCTCGAGCATGTCCCGGATTCCTATATCAAAAGAATCAAGCTTACCCCGGATTTGAACGGCGTGCACATTGCTATTTATAAAAATCAGTATGATAACTCTGGCTTTTCAGCAGAGCTTGTTTCTGAAAATCAAAAACATCACAAATGGCATTTTGATGGAAGTTCAGGCTATCTTCCTGTCCATTCTCCACATCACTGGAGCCCGGACGATCCATATTTATACAGGCTGAAAATTACATATCTTAATGATGAAATAGAAACATATTTTGCCCTTCGCACGATTAGAATCGCCGAGATAAACGGCATAAAAAGAGTGCTTTTAAATGAACATCCCGTTTTCTTAAACGCTGTTCTTGATCAGGGATATTATCCTAAGGGACTTTTTATTCCAGAGGATAATACAGGATATGAAGATGACATATTTCTCATCAAATCCCTCGGATTTAACATGATCCGCATGCACATTAAGGTCGAGCCGGAAGCCTTTTATTTCGCCTGTGACAAAATTGGAATTCTCGTCATGCAGGATATGGTTGAAAGCGGAAGTTATCATTTTATTCTTGACACTGTAATGCCATTTCTGACTTTTGGAATCCGCTCTGATTTTCACAGACTTGGCCTTGGCCAGAAAAGAACAACGGAACGTGACAGAAGAAAAATTTTTGCAAGCCACACAAAAGACACTGTTGTCGAGCTTTATAATCATCCCTGTATTATTGCGTGGACATTATTTAATGAGGGTTGGGGACAGTTTGAATCGGATCATTTCTACAGAACGATTAAACTAATCGATCCTACCAGACTTATTGATTCTACGAGCGGCTGGTTTTCTCAGAAGGAATCTGACTTCGACAGCAGGCACCAGTATTTCCAGAACAGACATCTGCATTCAAAAAACGGAAAGCCGCTTTTCATCAGTGAATGTGGCGGGTATACATACGATATTAAGGCAGATTTACGAAAGAAAAACCAGTCAGTACATAAAAAGGATGATCCAGCGACAACACCTGGTGAAGTCCGTCATGGTATGACCTTCGGGTACGGTGACTGCCACTCTAAGGAGCAGCTTACAAAGAAAATCGAAGAGCTTTATGAGACAATGGTCTTTCCTTGTATTCCAGAAGGACTTGCCGGAATCGTATATACACAGTTTACCGATATTGAAGATGAAATAAACGGTCTTGTCACTTTCGATCGAAGTATGGTAAAAATAATACCCGAAAGAATGCGTGCGATCGGGGAAAAATGCAGGAACATTTTAACAGAGTCTGTGAGCGAAACTGATAGCAGGAATAAAAAGAAATCATAGCATCATTATTTTTTAGCATAAGACACATATTATTTTATTACAGGAGAAAAAAAAGCATGAGTAGTTCAGGAAAATACAAAAAAGCAGCAAAAAATTCAGTAAGAAGAAAAACTGCTGCTGAAAAGCGTGCAGAAAACTACACAAGACAGCAGGAAGAAAAAAACATATCTGAAACGGACAAAATGCCTAAAAGCACCAAGATTGCGCTCATCGCAATCATCGCAGCCCTTCTAATACTGCTTTTGATCACAGGCACTAGGTATTACAAACTTTCAAAAGTACATAATGCGTCAAGCGAAAACACCACTACGACGGAGCAGGAAGACTAAAATTACATTCAAATATAATTAGCAATCTCAAATAAAAAAGAGGCTGTGATTTTTCACAGTCTCTTTTTTGAAAAAGAAAAGATGAACAAAGAATTCAACAGGAAGTCTTAAATTAACCTTTAACAGCGCCATCTATCATGCCCTGTACAATCTGCTTCTGGCAGAACAGGAATACAATAATCATAGGAATGATAGCAAGTAATGCAGCTGTCATAACGAGGTTCCACTGTGTAACATATGAACCTACGAATGACTGAACAGCTACCGGGATTGTCTTATCCTTTCCTGCAAGACCAAGCATCATTGAAGGAAGAAGGTAATCGTTCCAGATCCACATGCCATTCAGGATGGTGACTGTACTAATGACCGGTGTAAGCAGCGGGAAAATGATCCTAAAGAATGTACCCTCAGGTGAGCAGCCATCGATTGAGGCACTTTCCTCAAGATCATAAGGAACGCCCTTAATAAATCCTGTAAGGATAAATACGGTCATCGAACCACCGAAACCTAAGTATGCAAATATCATGCCCGGAATGGACTGGATCAGCTGTAATCCTACAAATTTCCCTACATCTCTGTATGTAGCAATAAGTGGAAGCATTACTACCTGGAAAGGAATGATCATGGATGCAATATAGGCAAAATAGATAACTGCTGCCCATTTCTTGCTCTGATTCCTGCTGATAACCCAGGCTGCCATAGCGCCAAATAAATTCAGAAGTAATACAGATACAACTGTGATAATCAAAGAGCTTGCAAATGCTCTCCAGAACAGAAAGTGTGTATTGTTGATGACATCGCTGATGTTCTGTGCAAACTGCTTGAACGAACCACCTACGATACCAACCGGATCATTAATAATACCAGTCGTGGTCTTTGAGGAGTTTACAACTACCATATAGAATGGGAAGAGAACATAGATCGCAATGACAATTGCGATTATTGTCTCTACTGCAAGTATTGATTTCTTCGGAGTCCTATTCATTATAGTGATACCTCCTTCTTATTTGATGTACGTACCTGAATGATAGAAATCACTGCAAGTAAGATGAAGAAAAGTACGGCCTTTGCCTGAGACAATGCATAATTGTTCTCTGAAATAGCTGTATTGTAAATGTTTAATGCAAGCATCTCAGTACCATTCGTGAGGTATGAGCCCAT
Source organism: uncultured Lachnospiraceae bacterium (assembly GCA_900317755.1). GTDB lineage: Bacteria > Bacillota > Clostridia > Lachnospirales > Lachnospiraceae > RUG306. The sequence goes on along the minus strand of ONHZ01000011.1, from coordinate 49,909 downwards.
AAAGTTTGCAACTGAACCAGTACCATTTGTAAGAGCAAGGTTTACGTCGAACTGTTTGAAGGAAGATGTAAGTGTAAGGAATGTACAAATAGTAACTGTTGGTGCAATCATAGGAACCTTAATCTTTGTAAGTGTCTGCCAAGAATTCGCACCATCTATGGCAGCTGCCTCAATACAATCCTGAGGAACTCCTGTAAGACCTGTGATGTAAATCAGCATGATATAGCCGGCGTACTGCCAGATATATACGATGACGATCGCCATCAGCGCTGTATTTGAAGCATTCAGGAGCGTCACCGTGTTAAGCATTTTCGTCAGCACCTGATTGAATATGAATTTCCACACGTAGCCTAATACGATACCACCGATGAGGTTTGGTAAGAAATAGGATGCTCTGAAAAATCCTATTGCCTTGATCTTTGTCGTGCAGAGAAGTGCAAGAAGGAAGCCAAAAAGATTTACGAGTATGACATTGAAAATAACAAATAATGCAGTAACAATGATTGACCAGATAAATTCAGGTCTCTTCATCATCCTTGCGTAATTGTCAAAGCCAACGAAATTCCTGACTCTGATACCATCCCAGTCAGTAAAGGAATAACCAATACCTAAAACAAGCGGAATAATAACTGTAATGATGAACGCAAAAAGCAGTGGAAACAGGAAGATAACATAAATCATTGCCCTGTGATACTTTGGCGAAGGGAATAAATAAATTCCTGCTATAGTAACAAGAATACCTGCAATAAGCATCGGTCCTCTTACTACGCTCTCACTTCCCATGCCATCCATGACAAGAGAAATAACAAGTAATGCAATACCGGCTACAAGGATAATGTAATCTGCAATCTTCTTTGGCAGAGGCTTCTCTCCGCCATACAGGTCTTCCTCGACCTTCGCCTTTGGAGAAACCGGTTTTGTTTTTTCTTTAATTTCTGTCATTGTTTCCCCTTTCCAATAAATAAACCTTTCTCATAAAAACCCCCATTTATAAACCCTCTTTTTATAAACAACCCAGCCTTAAATCAATAAGGCAAAAATAGTGCGGCGGCATTTGACCGTCGCCGCACCTATACTTTGCTTACTATTTATCAGTTAGCGTAGTAGTTCTCGATTACTCCCTTGATGGTTGATACGAAATCATCAGATGTAGCAATGCTGCCCTTTGCGAAGTCTTCGAATACCTGGCCTGTCTCATTCTGAAGACCATCCTTCTTGATGAAGGTATGGAGACCTGAGAACTTGCCTGCATCCTTGTATGACTTCATTGCTTCCGCAAATGGATCTGAAGATGTATAAGTAATGTTCTTGAAAGGACTATTGAAGCCGCACTCTTCAACGAAGATCTTCTGAGCCTCATCCTCTGAGCACCACTGAAGGAATGCCTTAGCTGCATCTACATTCTTGCTGTCCTTGTAAACAGCCCAGTAACCTGTAGCGCCGCCGCAGATTGTATCCATGCCATCTTCGAAAGCGAATGGAGCAATTCCGCACTTGAAAGGATTTGCCTTGTAATCATCGTTTGATGTAAGGTTTGCACCAAACCATGAACCCTGTGTAACAAAAGCAGCCTTGCCCTGTGCAAATTCAGCTGTCTCATCATCATATGTTCCGTTTGTAGCAATGTCCTTGTTGCAATACTGCTGGATGAGTGCGATGAAGTCTGCGAAATCCTTCATTCTTGCTTCATCAATCTGACCGCCGTCATTAAGCATATCGATGTACTTTGTATCATCCTGTGCAAGACCACCGTCAAGATATGCACCAAAGAGGTGTGTACCTGTTGACCAGCCAAGGTTTGAATTGTTTGCACCGTAGTCAACTACTTCGCTGATTCCAAGCTCATCCTTCTTACTGTCAAGTGTCTCAAATGCTTTCTTGTAAGCATCTGGGCTTGTAAGTGTTGAAGGATCAATTCCTGCCTTCTCAAGTACATCAGCATTGTAAGAAATGCCCCAGCCTTCAATGTAGCAAGGGAATCCGATTGTGCCGTTCTTATCATCTGTGTAAGCATAATCAGTATTCTTTACCCAATCCTGATCTGAGAGATCTGCAAGCATTCCATCCCAGTTTGCAAACTGGTTTGTCTCGCAGACGAAGATGTCAGGCATTGTACCAGCCTGATAATCCTTCTTCAGCGTATCAGAAGCTGTTGCCTGGTTTGAACCACCTACTGTCTGAACTTCAACCTTGACACCTGTCTCTTTTTCATAAGTCTTTGCAAGGCTCTGGAGCTGATCATCGATCTCCGGCTTGCCATTCAGGAGCTGAATAGAACCTGAAGCTGACTCTGATGACTCTGTCTTAGAATCAGAAGTAGAATCTGCATCTGAACTTGTTGACGAACTGCTGCTGCCGCATGCGCAAAGACCAACTGTCATAGCTGCTGCGCATACTACTGAAAGAATTTTCTTTCCTTTCATAAAAGTTCCCCCTTCTATATAATAAAAGTTGATTCTGTAACCGGTTCCCTCTACGAAATCGCTTACTTAATTTGAGATTATATTTTAATCCTATCCATTTGTCAATTTTTATTTGTAATATGTGAATTCTTCATAAATTTCTTGTGCAAATTTTATGAAAAAATACAATTGATTTTCTTTGGTAACCGGTTACTTAATTATTGATTTTTTATTTTTTGACAGGTATAATACCGAATGTAAGCGTTGATATTACTAGATATTTGTGGCTGGCTTTTCGCTTTTGTAGACGGGGATATTATATGAAGAATAATATTACATTTCAGGATATTGCCAATTATACTGGTTTTTCAAAGACCACTATTTCAAGATATTTCAATCATCCGGAATCTATTTCTAAAGAAAATAAGGAGAAAATTTCAGCAGCCTTAAAGGATCTCAATTATAAAGAGAACAAAGTTGCAAAGATTCTTGCAAATGGTGAGACAGAATTCATAGGTCTCATTCTGCCTGATATGTACAACGCCTTTTATTCCGGCATCGCCGAAAAAATCATAAAGACCTACGATGAATTCGGTTACAAATTCATTATTTTTTCCGGCAGTGATAAAGAGGAATCCGAAAGAAAATATATTGAGGAGCTTCTAGCATACAAAATCGAAGGACTCATTGTGCTTTCTCACACGCTGCCCTCAATGGATCTTGCAAGCTATGGCATTCCTGTTGTTGCCATAGAAAGAGAAGACAGGTTCATTTCAAGTGTCAGCACCGACAACTATATGGGCGGCATTCAGGCTACCAGCCTTCTTTATAAAAGAGACTGCAATGTTCTGATCAACCTCATCTCTCAGACGAAACCGGACGTGCCTGCCTACGGCAGGGTTCAGAGTTTCCTTGATACATGCAGGGAACACATGCTCGACTACAGAATCATGGAATTCAGTCTCGGCAGATCCTATGAAGAAATGGCCGATTCCATAAGGGATGTGGTAAACAGAAGCATTATTGATGCATTCCCTGGAAAAAAAGTCGGCATTTTCTGCACGAGCGATGCCTGTGCCCTTATTGTACTGAATACGATTATCAGGCATTATGGGAATCTGCCTGAAGAATACGATATTATCGGCTTTGATAATATACCTGCTTCTCTTGAGTCTGTCATTCAGCTCACGACAGTTGGTCAGCAGTCTGATGTCATCGTTTCAAAGGCCATGCATCTGATTTCAAAGCTTATTGAGAAGAAAAAAGCTGGCGAAAATCCTGTCAAGCCTGAACATATTATTGTTCCTCCAAAGCTGATCATCCGCGAAACGACAACTTAATATAAAAAGATGCTGGGATTAATTATTTTCCCAGCATTTTTATGTTTATGTTAAGCAAGATAACTTATTATTTTACAGTAATGTCATATTTATATGTACATAAATCTGCACGAAGTGTCGCTTCAGACGCCCCATTCTTCCACGACATTATAATATTTCCACCATCTGAAGAGCATGAAAAATCCGAATCAAAGCCGAAGGCCGGGCATGAATTTCTGAACCTAAGGAGTTCGATCTGTTTTTTCACGGCATCGGTCTTTAGCTTCTCTTCTACTTCGGACGCTATAAGGTTCGTCCTGTTTATCTCCTTATGTCCGCCTGCACCGGCACGTTTTACCGCTTCATAATCATTCTTTCCATTGAAGAGATCAAGGTACCATACCTGCGGCTTTCCCGGCATGAACATCTGGATTGCCCTTGCAAGAAGCATCGCATCATCCTCTTCTCCCAGTGCAGAATAATATGTGGAATTCACCTGATAATATACGTTCTTCTGCCCATGAAGATTCTTTATCATGCCGCCCCTGTCAGTGATTGTCTTGATAAGGTTCTGAATCTGCTCATCATTCAATAATCCTTTCAAATCAAGCACCGGGATGCCATCATGGCAGCCAAGCATATTGACGGTCTTTATCTTTTTTTCAGAAATTTCTTTCGCCCACTTCGTAAGAACAGAGCCGTCTTTGCGGCTTAAGGCATCAATGATCAGCCCTGGCAGGAAGAAATCATATGTCATATAGCCCTTCGATGCGACCTTCTCATAGATCTTTGCATCATAGGCATCGTGAATCTCAGGAAGCAGTGTAAGTCCAAGAGGCTCTGCAATGCTCTTTATTTTCTCAAGCAGATCCCAGGTCTCCGGTTCATTCAAGAAATTCTTTCTGCCCACAGCCTTCGGCGCGTAGGCAAAAGCATCAAGGCGGACAATCTTTGCGCCATACGAAGCGAGCGTTTTCAAGGTATCTTCATAGAAATCCCATACGAGAGAAGAATTAATATTTAAGTCCATCTGGCCTAAATACTTTTTCTTCCCATCTTCCTCCCATACTTCCTGATAAAATGTATTCCAGTAGGGAACGCTTCTGCCGTCAGGAAAATCAACCATAAGTATCGGAAGCCCCGGCTTTCTGAAGAACATGTCCTTAATAAGCTCAGGATCCGGCTCTATATAGCCTTCTGAATTCATCTTTCCATGGCCTTCCCAGAATTTGTTCCAGTCAATGAAAAAATCCCTGTATTTGGAATTCTCGCCATTCTTAAGCAAATCCTGAAACTGCGGAGACTGGACAGATGCATGGTTTAATATGATGTCAAGCTTTAATCCGATTCCCTCTGACTTTATTTTTTCAAGTGCATTCCTTGACGCAATTTCTTCATTAATCCCATAATCAATGACAGAAAAGCCCCGGTCAAGATCACTGTGATAAAGACTCGGCAGTATATAATAAGACGAAAATGCACCCTTCATATCTTCACTGCAAAGCAAATCAGATATAAAATCAAGGTTCCCGCCCATACTGTCAGGATAGCTGTTCAGCATTGGTCCGTTTGAAATTGTATTCCCCATAATTTTCCCCCGTACTTTCATGACAGATCAACCCCAATCTGCCAAATAAAAAACTGATATTTATAATCCCATTATCTTCTTCCAGTCCTCAAAGCTTACGACCTCGCCCTGCCTGTTTACAATCAGGTCAGCTGTCGGTGCTTCTGAAAGCAGAAGCTGCTGCTCAAGATCTATGACGAGCTGGATCAGGTCAGATTTTGCATTGGCATCACGAGCCCTTGCCTGCCTGAAGGCATAGGTCTCTTCCGGTGTGGAATTCAAAAATACCGAAATATCTATTCCCGTCAAATATTCAGAAAGACCGTGTGTCCACTCCAGAAAAATAACAGCTGTATCTGAAAAATCCCTTTTTTCATACCAGAATGCCGTGTCATCACGCCCCATCCGCCTGAGCCAGATGTCTTTTGCTCCATCCCTGAATGCATTGAGGACATCATTCATCTCACTGAAATTCTGCTCATGCGGAGTACCAAGATGTCTCTTTAAGGCCTTTCTTCCGCCTTCAAGATAGGCATTCCACCAGGCAGAATCTGTCTTTGAAAATCTGCCTGTCTCATCTTCTTCTTTCTGCATGGCCATAATTTCTTCAAAGACTTCTTTTGAGCCAAGTCCTGAATCTACGACACTGCGCACGCCATTGTGCCTGAACACCCTGCGGCGGCCGGCATCATTCTCTTCTGGAATCCTGTGCACGAAATTGTCACCGCTCAGCGTATATGACTTTATACCGGCAAGGTTCAGATAATAGCTCATAAGAGATGCAAGGACGGTCTTTCCAGAGCCGGAGCCTCCGGCAATGCTGACGACTGCACGTCCGTATGGATTCTTTGAAGCCGCTTCTCCTATTTTCTCGCTGAGCACCGGAAATAGATTTCTCGCCTGAATAATAGAGCCGATTTTGACGTCCATCCTGTCTCCCGGCATATCTCCACCAGGAATATCCTGATGTTCTTTCACTTCATTAGCCGTCAGATCAAATGCCTTGATTTTGACAAAAAAATCATTTTCTTCATTTGCATTCTCCGGTAACGGAGAAATTCTGTCATAATCCCTGTTCATAATATCATCCCTTTATTAATTTTTCTTATCGGTGTCCTCAGACGCGCTCTTTTTATCAAGATTTTCAATAACCTTCGCTGACTCTTCTATCTCATCTCCTTCATCATCCGGCTCCATTGCCTTGAACACGCTGCTGTAAAGATAAGCGCAGCCCCAGGCTGGAAGTGAAATGCCCAGAATAACAACAAATGAAAGCGACTGGTATGGCTTGAAATAGACCAGTATAAGCGGGGCTATTGTCATCAAAGCCATCAGACATGTCCTTGGAAAATGTGAAATTGAAAGCAGAAATGAATTCTTAAAAACATCCGCCACGCTGTCATAGCAGAAATGACTTAGCAGTGGAAATGCCCACATTGTAACAAAAAGTACAATAATAAAACCGACAACCAAAAATATCGCAACCGGTTTCGAAGCATACTGCGGCTGGCTTCTCATAAAATATGTGTCAAACAATGCAGCAAAAAAGAAAACTGCAATTGGAAGCCAGAGAAGCGTAGCCTGTTTGAAATTCTCTTTGAAAGATTTGAAATACCCCTTTACAATATAGCTTTCTTCATCTCTCACAATCTTCAGCATCATGTAGTGAAGTGCTGTAAAAGCCGCTCCTGCCGTAACAACAGGAATGCATAATAGCAGGGTAAAGAAATTCAGCACCACAAGATGAAAAAATGTGGTAAAAAATTTCATTAATATACTGTCAGGTCCGAAAAGCCCTTTCATTAAAACTCCTTCAATTTCAAATAATGGTATTAAACAGCCACCATTATAAAACATCCAGGCAATAGTTTCAATGGAAAAGTAACCGGTTACACAATTTTAATTAGCTGACAGATTAATTATTACTTTTTTTAATTTCCTGATCAAGCTTGTCGATGACCTTCTGCTCTTCTTCAACCTCATCACCTGAAGTTTCATCATCTGGCTCCATCGCTGCAAACACCGTATCGAAAAGGTGTGCTGAAAGGAAGGCAGGAAATGACAGTCCCAGAATCAGGTCAAAGGCAAGCATGAATCCCGGCTTGTAGAAAAACAATACGACTGGCATAGCAAACAATATTGCCATTGCGAGCGTGCGTGGGAACTGTGAGAGCATAAGCAAGAATGAATTCTTCAGTACTTCAAAAATACTGTCATAATAAAAATGGCTAAGCAGAGGATAAACCCAGGTGCACATTAAATAAATCAGAATAAAAATGATGCCAAAAATAATCGCAGCTGATTTTGAAATGCCCTCAGGATGAAATCTCAGAAGATACATTTCAAGCATGGCAGCAATAAAAATAATCATCATAGGAATCCAAAGTAAAGTAGCCTGCTTAAAATTGTTCTTAAAGGATTTGAAATAATCTTTTACAAGATAGCCTTCTTCCTTCCTGACTATTTTCAGAATCGAATAATTCAGCGCCGTAAGTGCGGCACCAGCGGTAATCACAGGGATGCATAAAGCAATCGTTATCAGATTCAGCAACACAAGATCAAAAAATGTGCTGAAAAATTTCATAAATGGTCCGTCTGGAGCAAAAAACTGTTTCATAAAAACTCCCATTGAATAAATCTGGCAAAGATCCTTTGCCGAGAAATTATTATAATTCACACTTTACCCGCTTTCAACCATAAAGAAAATCGAATATGTACAATAAATATAACAAAAAATTATTTATTTATCTAAACGTTAATGCTATAATTCTTTTATCTATTTGATGAAATGTCTGTAATCTCATTGGGGAACGGATATTACAGATTTAACATACATGAGAGGTTATGAAGATATTATCTTATGGAAAATGTTTCTATAAACAGTGAAACAGCTGAAAAATTCAAAAAAAGACTTAAAAAAATGTCAAAAAGCATCGTTTTTCTTGCGATACTTGCTGCGCTATGCTCATTTGTCATTTCCTTCATGGTATATAAAATGCCATCGACCGCTATTGATTCAATCGATGCAAACTATGTGCTAAATGGTGCTTTTGTTTATGCTCCATTTAAGAATACCATACAGGGAGGTTCTTCTGAATCTATTATCATAAAGCCTTACAGCAGCTTCAAAAATCTTGAAAACCCTGCGATTTATTTTGATACAGATTTATACTGGGATGTCATTTTCAACGGAAAGTCAATAGGCTCTTTTTCACCGGATGATGCCAGATTCGGAAGTACGATTGGTGACCGGATGAATATCGTCCCTCTGCCCACGAAATATTCAGGCGAAGAGCTTGTCATCGTATTCTATGCTCCAGACAATATCACCTCAGACAAGATTCCATCAAATATCTATCTTTCTTCATACGGCGATATTGTAAAAGGCCTCGTTAAAAATTATATTCCGATTCTTTCGACAATGATTGTCGTCATCGTTCTTTCCCTGATGTTCATTGCGATTGACGAAATTGCTCTTAGAAAGGCTACAGGTACACATCTTTTGACAATGCTTGGTCTTAGTGCCATAGGCATAGCTGTCTGGGTCATCACCCAGAACAGCATCACAGGACTTATATTCGGATACAATTATGGCCTGATTGCCGTGCAGTATATTACCTTCATTGCCATGCAGGGCTTCGTGCTGGTCTTCTTTATACAGTATCCATTATGGAAGAAAGCCAGGAAAAATATTGTCATCCCGATACTGTTTGTGGCCGCAGGTTTTCTGTATCTGCTGCTGGATATGTCTGGTGCCCTTTCATTTACTGTCACATATACCTTTTCAATGCTGTCTCTTATTCTCATACTGATAGAGATTATCGCGACATCGCTTAGATTTGCTACTTCAAATGCAGAGCTTCCTGGACAGGCGGCAGTCATGTTCTTTGGAAATATGCTGATGGCCGTGCTCAGTATCGTAGATTTGTATAGAAATCTGAATGGTGATTCAGATCATTCCGCATGCTCCAGACTCGGTATTACTATTTATGTCGTGAGCGTCGGTCTGTACCAGATTTATTCAATACTCCTTTACCTGAAGGATTCAGAAGAGAAAAAGGCTGTACAGAAGCTTGCCTTCTATGATGCCCTTACAGGAATTGAAAACAGAATGGCCTTCAATGAGCGTGTCGATCAGCTTGAGAAATCAAGGCGTGAACATCCTGATGTCACCTACAATCCTGGCATGATTATTTTCGATTTGAACAATCTCAAAAAAGCAAACGATATCTATGGTCATACTGAAGGTGATGCACTTATTAAGACAGCCGGTCAGACACTCGATGCAGTCTTTTCAGATATTGGAACAGCCTACAGGTATGGCGGTGATGAATTCGTAGTAGTCATCGAATCCTTCTATGAAGACTTTGTAAAGCAGCATCTGAAGAAGCTTTCAGACCGTGAAGCCATCATCAATAATAAAAATACATTCAATGTGCCATTTGCCATCGCCTATGGCTACGCTGCATATGAAAGCGATAAAGACAAAGATCTCATGCAGACGCTTGATCGCGCTGATGAGATCATGTATGTAAACAAACAGGCTATGAAGGCAAAGGCTCGTGCCGCTGCCGGCGAAACCGGACCTGCGCCGATTGATGATCGACTCACGTAAATTCTTATATATTATCCCGCTCCCACACAGCAATACTGTCTCTCGCACGTCGGATCGCGCCTTTTTCGTGATAGTTTGTGTCTTCGGGAGCACGTAAATTTATTTTTTTAATATCACAGTCCCCATTCTTGGAATTGTAAGTTTTCCTGAAAATTTCTCGTCTGAGCGGGCAGGATAGATTTCGCTGTAAGTCTCGGAGAGGTAGATATCCTCAGCGTGATCACCGAAATTCTGAATAAAGAGATAGGTTGCATGATCATTCCTGCGCTCAGAAACTACGATATTCTCTGGCATTTCATCGAGGTATGGCATGATTCCGGAAGCCATGCAGATCTTTGACATTATTTCTGTAAAGAATCCATCTTCTCCATCAGCTGAAATATAATAAGTTTTTCCTTTTCCATATGCGTTTACGGAAAGCGCAGCCTTTCCATTATAAAAATCTTCACCGTAGGTCATCAGCGGCACTGCTGTCGTAAGGCGCACGAGATCAAAAAGCTTGGTGCATTTCCAGATATTTGTGAGACCCAGTTCATTTCCGCTGACTGGCACGAAATAATTCTCATGCTCATCAGGTCTTGAATCGATTTCCTCTGAACGGAGTCCTGCGACATCACAGAGGTCATGAGGAAAACCTCCAAGATGCACGAGATCATTTTCATCGGTGATTCCTGTCCAGTAGGTCATGACGAGCGTTCCGCCATTTTCTACAAAAGTCTTTATCTTCTCTTCAAGGCCATTTCTCATGGAATAAATCATTGGAAGAATTAGAATCTTATATTTTGAAATGTCATGGTCTTCATCGATGACATCGCAGTTTACGCCATATCTGCAGAGTGCATGATAGAGCTTGAAGGCAGTCTCCCTGAGCGGAAGGCCTTCATTTCTAGGGCCATCAGAACCCTCTGCAGCCCATTTATTTTCCACATCATAAATAAGGGCGATTTTTGAGTCTACATTTGTATTTAGAAGCTCTTTTAAATCCTTTAAAGAATTTCCGAGTTTCTCACATTCCTTATATACTCTGGTGTCATCCTTACCATAATGATCGATCAGCGCACCATGAAGTTTTTCAGTGGAACCGCGTCCCTGTCTGATCTGGAAAATCTGAACAGATTCAGAGCCGTGGGCAATTGCATTCATTGCTTCATTCGTATACTGACCAGGTGCTTTAAGGTCCGAATATGGCTGCCAGTTTGTGCCTGTCGTACAGCTTTCCATCATAAGAAATGGCTTGTCCTTGATGCATCTCATGAAATCATGGGTCATGGAATAATTTTCCATGATCTTAACCTTCGTATCATCCTGCCATGTCGGGTAGGAATCCCATGAAATCACATCAAGGGACTGTCCCATCTTTCCATAATTGATGCCATCATAGTCGTGCATCATATTCGTGGTAACCGGCTGCTCTGCGCCGCCTGCGCGAAGAGCCTCGACTTCCTTATTCATGAAGTCAATTGTTGTATCAGAAACAAATCTCTTCCAGTCAAGCGTGAGCCCCTGTATCGAGCTTTCACCTATGGGAGAAGGACTCTCAACCTGATCAAATGATGTGTAGTTGTGGCTCCAGAACTTTGTCCACCAAGAAGCATTTAATTTGTCGACAGTCTGATATTTATCCTGAATATACTTCCGGAAAGCTGCCTGGCAGCTAGGGCAGTGGCACTCACCGCCGAATTCATTTGAAATATGCCAGAGAATAACTGCCGGATCCTTGCCGAAACGTTCAGCAAGCTTTTTATCAATGATGGCAACGTTTTCCCTGTATTTCTCACTTGTGAGGCAGTGATTGTGGCGCTCGCCAAAAATAAGCTTTTGCCTGCTCTCATTTACACGGAGTACCTCAGGATATTTTTCAGCCAGCCATCTCGGGCGTGCTCCTGAAGGCGTAGCAAGAATTGTATAGATGCCATTGTCATAGAGATTGTGAATAATGTCAGCAAGCCAGTCTAACTCGAATCGTCCTTCCTCCGGCTCTTCTTCTGCCCATGAAAAAATGCCAAGTGAAACAACATTTACACCGGCCTTCACCATCATGCGCACATCTTCTTCCAAGATGTCTGGCCTGTCCAGCCACTGCTCCGGATTGTAATCTCCGCCAAAAAGAAACTTATCAGTTGAAAATTCCATTGTTTTCCCTTTCATTAATTAGATTACTGCATTTTACAATAATAGCCCTCTAAAAAAGCATAGCTTGCGTTTTTGTTCACGCACCATTTCATTCGTATTTTGCGTAAACGATTAACCTCAAACTATGCTTATTATAATAAATTAAATTTTCAATTAGATTTCATTATTTATTATTTTTTTTGCAAAAACAATTAACTTTCCCTTCTATTTTTATTGACTTTATGCAAATCTATTACAAAAATCTTCATATCGCTTCATGCATCTGATAGTCTTTGTCATCATCGATCATCTGAAGCATGATGTCTGCGAATTGCTTGTCAAGCTGTGTGCCGGATGCAGCGACAATTTCACTTCTTACAACATGCTGTGGAAGAATGCTTCGATAACTTCTCTTTGACGTCATAGCATCGTATGCATCAGCAACGGCAACAATTCTGGCAATTTCTGGTATCTCGTCTCCCTTAAGCCCTTTCGGATATCCTGAGCCGTCCATTCTCTCATGATGGTAATGAGCAGCTTCTGCAACAATCGGAAGCTCGGTGATGCCTGAAAGTATCTTCGCACCAATTGTCGTATGATTCTTTATCAGCGTATATTCATCGTCGGTAAGCTTTGATGTCTTTCTGAGAACCTCACCTGGAATGCCGATTTTTCCGACATCATGAAGTATGCCTGCATAATAGACTTCTTCACATTCCTGCGGAGTCTTGCCTGCACGTCTAGCAATCTGGACTGAATACTTCGCAACACGCTTTGAATGGCCATTTGTATAGTGATCCTTCGCATCAACGGTCTCAGCAAGAGCGTTCATGAGCTGTTTTGTAATGCGCTTTGTCCTCTGAAGCTGTGTATGGGCAAGCGCCGTCTGTTTCTTAACTTCCCCATCAAGTGACCTGGTGAGTTTTGAAAGAAGAATTGTCCTGTCGATTTTTCTGTAAATGATATCTTCGCGGAAGGGCATATAAATATAATCCATCGCTCCTACACGGATGCTGGCTATTTCTTCTTCTGGTGTGAAATTTTCCGAAACAAAAATGACCGGGACATTTGAAAGACGGCTCAGTGACTTCGTCCATGCGTAAAAAGCATAACCTGACATATCGTGAAGTTTCAGATCAATCATAATGAGGTCAGGTGTAAAGCTGTCAATAATCAACTGATCCTTAGCATCTTCAACACTGTCTGTAAGAATCACCTGATATTTCTTCTTTAAAATATGCTCAAGAGACATAAGTTCAATTTTGCTGTCATTAACAACAAAGATAGTACACTGCTTCTCTTCAGAGTCTGATAAATAACCTATTGACTCACTTTCCCGGTAAATTAATTCGCTGTCCATAAAGAGTCCTTTACGCCTTTGTAAGTTTGTTGATATTTTAACACATTTTTCACATTTTTAATTATTATTTTTCACAAAAAAATGGAAGCCACTTTCTTTTTGTGGCTCCCATACAAAATTCCATATTAAAATTTGTTTAAATTCAATAATTAAATTAATCTGCCGTTTAAGCCCACAAGAGCATATCAAACATGCCTGTCAGCATAAATCTTCTCGGCACTTACAAGCTTTACGCAGAGTGCAAATAATTCCGCAGCCTGCTTCAAGTCATCAAGCGGAGGGAAGGATGGTGCGATTCTGATATTGCTGTCATGCGGATCCTTGTGATATGGCCATGTAGCGCCTGCTCCTGTAAGGGTAACGCCTGCCTTCTTTGCATGATCTACAATTAACTTTGCTGTGCCTCCAAGACCTTCAAAGCTGATGAAGTATCCACCGTGCGGCTTTGTCCATGAACCGATCTCAAGACCGCCGAGATTCTCCTCGAAGATTTCCTCAACTGCCTCAAACTTCGGGCGAAGGATGTCAGCATGCTTTCTCATATGCTCTGTCATGCCGTGAATGTCCTTGAAGAATCTGACATGGCGAAGCTGGTTTACCTTGTCGTGACCAATGGTCTGATGCTGAAGCTGAGCCCTGATCTCTGCAAGATTGTTCGGTGATGAAGCAAGTGCAGAAATTCCTGAACCAGGGAAAGTGATCTTTGAAGTAGATGCAAATTTGTAAACCAAGTCTGGATTTCCAGCACGCTTGCACTCAGCAAGGATTTCAATCAGATGATCCTGTTTGTCATCATAGAGATGATGGATGCAGTATGCGTTATCCCAGAAAATCCTGAAATCAGGTGCTGCTGGCTTGAGGCGGGCAAAGCGTCTTACAGTCTCGTCTGAATAGGAATAGCCCTGTGGATTCGAATACTTCGGAACACACCATATTCCCTTGATCGTATCATCTGATGAAACAAGATTCTCAATCATATCCATGTCAGGTCCTTCCGGAGACATAGGTACCGGAATCATCTTGATGCCAAAATATTCTGTAATGCCAAAGTGTCTGTCATAGCCCGGAACCGGACATAAGAACTTTACTTCTGGAAGCTTCATCCAGGGTGTGCTTCCCATAACGCCGTGCGTCATGCAGCGTGAAACCTGATCGTACATGACGTTCAGTGAAGAATTTCCATATATGATGAGGTCGTCCGGATTGTTCTCCATCATGTCGCCCATCAGCACCTTTGCTTCCCTGATGCCGTCAAGCACGCCATAGTTTCGGCAGTCTGTGCCATCCTCGCAGTAGAGATCCGTGTCAGAATTCAGGACATCCATCATTCCCATGGAAAGATCAAGCTGCTCCTTGCAAGGCTTTCCTCTTGCCATATTAAGCGAAAGGCCCATGCCCTGATACTTCTTGTATTCCTGTCTCAACTTTTCGATTTCAGACTGAAGCTCTTCGTCTGAATACTCTGAATACGGTCTCTTTTCTGCCATAACTGACTCCTTCTAAATTACCGCTTTTTCCTTTTTCCATGAAACTGAAAATATCTATTTCGTTTCACAACTGCTAATCATAATAATTTTCTTTTCTTATGTAAAGTGTAAATTAACATAAAAATCTCAGAAAATACCTTCAGAATATGCTGAAAATAAAAGCAAAATTACCAAAAGACATTTGAATACTTGTCAATAAAATTTCATATGTTAGAATGATAAGCACGGTGCAACAAACTGCACCGCTTTAGTTGCTTTCGTGAAGGATATTCTATGTCAAAAAAATCAGAAATAAAATTAAGCGATCACTTTACGTTGGGAAGGCTCATGAAATTTATTGCGCCTTCCATTGCGATGGTGGTCTTTACTTCCATATATTCGGTCGTCGACGGATTTTTCGTGTCAAACTATGCCGGCAGCACACCATTTGCTGCACTAAATCTCATCATGCCCTTCATCATGATTCTCTCTACAATTGGATTCATGTTTGGTCAGGGTGGCACGGCACTTGTATCGATGACGCTTGGAAAAGGCGATAAAAAGGAGGCTGACTCCCTATTGTACTTACAATTATCTGCCTGATCAAGTACAGAAAACGATATGGATATTAATACCCAGGCAGAGAAAGGGCTTTTTCAACACAATAAAAAATCCGGTCAAATGACCGGATTAACCATTCATGATAATGAGAGATATTACTCGCTTATACCAGCATAAGTCTTTGGCTTTCTGTCTTTCATAAGATTTGTCGAAGGAATAAACAGACCTTTCCACTGGGAAGCATTGATATCCTCGATAGGATCAAGCTCTGCTACTGCCATGCCCTCATCAAAGTAGGTTGTCGCAAGTGTCTCGCCTCTTGTATTAATGATTCTGGAATGTCCACACTCAACACCATCAGGTGTCTCATCGCTGACGCCGTTTGAATCAATAATAGGAACCATGTTTACGATGGCATTGTATTCATTTGCAATCTTATATAATTTCAGGTTCGGAGCATCCTCATCCTTTGACTCTGCAGGCCAAGCTGTAGGACAGATGATGAGATCAGCACCCTTGAGCTTTAAGATTCTTGCTACTTCAGGGAATACCTTGTCATAGCAGATCATCAATCCAATTTTTCCAAATTTTGTATCATATACATAATAATCATCACCAGGAACAGCGCAAAGCCTCTTCAGTTGTTTTTCCTGAGTCAAATCTGGTATCAATGTTCTCAACCAGGAATTTGTTGAAGGCGACAAAATCAATGACTTCTAATGCATCGTTAATCTGATCTTCAATTTCCATAAGGCTCTCCATTCTAATATTAAGTTTTTTGATCTTTTAATATGTTATAAGAGATTCCGCCTTGTTTTCTTTCACTTATAAAATAATTTTTTCAAATTTCCTATTGACATCAATTTTTTTCTAAATTAATATATGTCAAAATAATTTTGATTGTATCAACGCAATGGGGCGCAGTGTTTTATACGGCCTGTTGCGTTTTTTTGATATTATGAGAAAAATATGAAGCCTGTACAGCCTTATTTTGCATTAGCATCAGAAAAATATTATAAGAGAAAATTTGGCTCCGGAGATATCGCCCACATCTATGAATATGATGCAGATGCGATTTCTTCTGAATATATTTATGCAATTCCGGACGGCTGCATCGACATCTTTATTGATGAAGATGACCCTGACCTTAAAGCATATATTGCCGGAACTGTCTTAGATGGTTCCCCCACGCCTCTTGAAAAGGGGCACAAATATATTGGCATCAGATTTATGCCGGGAGTCGTTCCTGCCTTTATCGAAGGCACATTAAAGGATTTTATTGACAATACCTTTGATCTTTCACTTTGCTCAAAATATACGAAAATTATTCAGGATGGGATTTTTTCCTGCAGGGATTTTAGAGCCAAAGCAAATTTCATTCAGGATTTTTATAAGAAATTACTAGCAGAAAAAGCAGCCGATGCTTTCTCATCGCATTATACTATTGTTAAGGAAATACAGAAAATTTCTGACTCTTCAGAGGGGACAATTCCGATAAAGGATATTGTGGAAAAAACAGGCTATACCGAAAGGTATATCGATAAGGTGTTTAAAGACGAAACAGGTCTTACGCCAAAGACATACTGCAAGATCGTCCGTTTTCAGAACACCATTCAACACATAAATCTCGACAATGATATCACGCTCACTGCCTTAATCACCGAGCATGGCTACTATGACCAATCACAGTTTATCCACGAATTCAAAAAGCTTTCCGGTCAGAGCCCTCTCAAATACAGACGCAGAATCATCGAAAGCCACTATGTTTCGAAATTTATTCTGGAATAGGGCAAATTAGACCGCTATCATATTATTTTTCAGCAACTCCTTTGCCTGTTCGTAATCTAATTCAGTCTTACCTAAGAATTTACATGCCTCTACGATGGAAATATTATTTGTGCTCGCAATATACTCGATATTATCTACCAAGTTCTGTGCTTCGCCTATGCTCTTTCCTTGCTTAATATTATTGTGGTCTCGTATCCTATCAACCTCTTCCTGCGAAAATATTAATGACATCATGTCGATTACCTCCTTCTCACGTTCTTTCATATATTCCTTGAGAAGATTCTCCTCAAGACACATTCTTACCGTTTCTTCTGCTGCTTTTCCAGTCCTGCCATATTTATCAAAATTCTTATACAGAATTCTTATAAATGCAAGATACTGACCAAGAATATTGTCCTTTGCTTTTCCATTAGCATTAGGTTCGTTCATCTATAGCTTTATTTCCTTTCATAATTATAACATCTATCGTCAACAAGTGAAACTATGCTCAAGTGAAATGTATTGTAGCATTTGCCTGAAGAAAACAGGCATTGTGATTGATATCAATTGCTGAAACTATATCATGTTAACAAAGGAAAATAAAGCGAATTTGAGATATTTAATAAACTGTTAATAATTTTTATATTTTGTTTATTTTTTGTTCGATAAATCAGAACAAAGTAAATCAAATGATGTATAAAAAATCGAGTAGGAACATTATGTCTTTCCTACTCGATTCTGTAACTCTGCAACAAACTCATGTCTTTTTAGACTTTTCACCAATTGCAGCCATTAATTTTCAAAATCAATCAACTTTTAGCTCATAGGTAACCGATTGGGCTTTGCCATTTCCGTCATACTTTTTTATATTCATTGTAAATGAATCACTTGAATGCATCAATCCCACACAAGCCTGGGCACCAGTGCACTTTGCACCGACAGGAGTTTCCTGTGGATACTTTGAAATATTCGCCGGATAGCTTACTGCCATTTCGCCTGTGGCATCAATGCATGTGGAATCACCATTTGGCTCCAAATCCATGTATAGCCCATCCATTATGTCACTCTTATATCCAAGATTCTCATAACTGTAGGTGACAATTACTACTTGTTCTGGTGAAACATCTGAATATGGATTTCGTTCCTCGGTAGACTGGACTGAGTCTATTGTAAGATTCCACTGTCCATCAACAGTCCAGGTATCACCAATTTTCAAAGTCTGATCCTGCTGAGTGGAATCCTCATTTGAAGCAGTGTCGTCCGTTGTGACATCATTTGTACTACTTTCGGAAGATGTATCGACACTGGCACTCTTTTTCGAATCACTGCCGCCGGAACTTGCTGCACTGATGATAATGATCAGAAGAAAAATAATTAAGATCCAGAACCAGACCTTTTTATAAACAGGCTTCTTCTGCTTTGGGGGCTTCTGATTGTATGGAGCACCGCCATAGCCATTCGGTTCCTGAGATCCATAGCCGGGATTCCCGTACTGCTGCGGGCCCTGTGATCCATAACCAGGATTTCCATACTGCTGTGGTCCAGAAGCACCATATCCCGGATTGCCATATCCTTGTGGCCCTGGATTTCCATTCCCCTGATTTCCATAATTTCCCGAATTGAAATCATCTGCCATAATAACACCTCCGTATTAATTCCATTTTCATCTCAAAACATATGAGATAAAGCTATATTGAAAAAGTTTCTTCATACGGATTTATTATAGTAAACGGTGAAAGTATTTGGTGTGCTCACAGCACACAATTATTTACTTAAATGGAATACTGATTAATACCATTATGATCAGCAGGCAGGTTGAAAAAAGAATGCTCCAGCCAAGTCTTGAGAAAAAATTAATCACTTTGTTTTCTGAATGAATGTCAGGAAGCCTTCGAAAAATTTTTGACACATTAAAAAATATATCAATTACCATAAGATAATTTAGTACAAGATATAACTTTATGATAAAGATAAATATCTTACTATCATCAGATTTTGCTTCTCCAAAGCATACCAGTCCAATAATAAATAAATCGCAAAATATTGCAATTATCATATGAAAAGGATCCCTGCTTCGAAATCCGGGAATTTTATCAAGCACTCTCCCAAAAAGACTTTTGTGTTTTAATGTCACTGTATCAGCAGACTTATTTTCAAAACGCCCAAAGACAGCCTTTCCCATCTCCTTTGCACTGCTGTATCTATCTTTTGGATCCATTGCTGTTGCTGTAGCGATAATGCTTTTATATGCCTTCTTATCCCGAAACAGTTTTTCCATTATTTTGCCAATGGCAAAAATGTCAGTCTGCACTGTGGAAGCTGAAAAACCATACTGCTCTGGTGCAGCGAAACCCTGCGTTCCAATAAGCACAGTGTCTTTTGTCTCATTGTCATTCTGCAGCTTTGCTGCATCATAATCTATGATTTTCACAATGCCATTATTTGTGATCATAATGTTTGAAGGCTTCAGATCCCGATGAATGATCGGCGGATTTGCAGAATGAAGAAAATCAATTCCTTCTAAAATGCCATACAGGATATTCAGTCCCTGTTCTTCAGTGATATTCTGGTTTGAGAGCATGTCTTCCAAAGTCGTTCCTGTGATATATTCCTCATAAACAGTCAGGATTCCATCATTTTCTTTGACAGCATATATCTTTGGAATATGAATATTTGGATGATTTAATAAAAATGTAAAGACATCTTTATTGTATATTTTCAGCGTTTTCTTCAGAAAGACCTCCTGTGTAATCTGATTGATTACCATGGTCTGGTCCGTACCCTCAAACGAATATACTTCTTTTAATATATTATCATCAAACATTTTATGGTATTATAAATAACACATTATTTTTCTAAAGGAGCAGGCTATGGAAGAAACAACTACAAACAGGCTTGAAAATGTACTATTAAACGCACATTCAATCAGTTCGCTTGAAGATTATCTATACAAAGATGATGCCACTTTGCCATACGGCTCCTTCGTCGATTACTTCTTTAGTTTACCCGAAGTCAGTGGAAAAGACAAATCAGAAATAATCCGGAAAAGCGGTATAGAGAGAACCTACTGCTACCAGATATTTAACAAAAGAAAAAAGCCCGGCCGCGATAAAATAATAGAACTTTCTATCGCAATGGGGCTTTCCTTAAAGGAAACACAGCGCGGGCTCAAAATCGGAAATGAGCCTGTGCTTTATTCAAGAAATAAAAGAGATGCCATCATTATTTTCTGCATCAATGAAGGCAAAAACCTGATGGATACTGAAGAACTGCTGACTGAATATGGCGAAAATTCACTAGAAGACTGGGGATAATTATTATTACTGCAGTCAAAATCCCATTGTTATCACTCATACCTCAGGGCATCGATAGGGTTCATCTTTGCAGCTTTCTTTGCCGGGTAATAGCCAAAGAAAATACCGATGAACATAGAAAATCCAAGCGAATCAATGATACTCGAAATCGACGGTGCTGCCCGGAATCCATTGATTGTAGAGAGAAGGTCGCCAAGAGCAATGCCTACTATTACGCCAATAATGCCACCAATCAGGCACATGATCACCGCTTCGGTAATGAACTGCGTCCGGATTTCTCCGTCCGTTGCACCAAGCGCCTTCCTCGTGCCAATCTCCCTTGTGCGTTCAGTGATAGAAACTGTCATGATATTCATGACACCTATTCCACCGACGATAAGCGCAATTCCTGCTATGAAGGATATCACAAGCGTAACCTGGCTCATCTGGTTCGAGAACTGCTTTGAAAGCTCCTTCATATTGTCGCATTCGACCTTCCAGCCGGAATATTTTGCGATATATTCCTTTGTATACTTTTCAAGCGCACTCGCAAGAGAAACCGTATCCACGCCATCTTTGGCAACAAGCGAATAATCATAAATCGAATCATCATGAACGATTTTTGAATAAGACTTATATGGAATCTCACAGGAATACATCGCAGACTGCATGGAAAACATGCCTGCTGCACTCTCCGTTTCGGAAACACCGACAATCGTAAAAGTATGATAGGTATCATTTACAGAAACATCTATTGTCTGTCCAACTGCATTAGCATAATCTTTCCCAAATAATTTCTCTGCGAGCTTATCCGGAATTATGATTTTATTTTTACCAGAGACATAGGCATTTTTATCCAGTAATTTTCCCTTTAAGATCGTAGTCGTATTTGCAACAAAATATCCCGGTGTCACACCACTAAGGCTGATAGAATATTTCTTTGAATCCTTTGTGATCGTTCCACCGGCAGCTGCTGATATTGAAATTGCCTTTGTGCTCTTTCCGAATTTCTTCTCGATATTCTGAAAATAGGTCTCATCCAGCTTTGCATCACTTGATGCAGATGCACCAGTCTCACTGTCCTGATAAACATAGACCATAATATTATTAAGTCCCATGGATGCCATTGAATCCGTAAGCCCGGCAGAAAGTGAATTTCCAAGCGTCATAATCGTGATGACTGAACCTATTCCTATGATAATTCCAAGAACGGTCAGGAAAGAACGAAGCTTGTTTCCCATGATGCTGGCGAGCGCCATTCTGATGTTCTCCTTAAACATCATCTTCTCCCTTCGTGGCATTCGCTGTTACTGAATCTTCACTAAAGCTATTTTTCGATTCTTTATTTTTTAGGACGCCATCTTCCGATTTCATATCATCCTGCCTTAGATTTTCAATAAGGGCATTTGCTTTATTTGCATCAAGGTCTCCAGCCTTCTCATGCTGTACTCTGTCAAAAGTCCGGTAACCTTCACGAATACCCGTGTCGTTAATGATCGAGCCATCCTTCAGGGTGACGATTCTCTCTGTTTCAGCGGCAAGCTCATTTGAATGCGTGATGAGAACAATTGTCTTGCCATTCTCATCATGAAGCTTGTGAAAAATATCCATTACCAGATAGCCAGTCTTTGAATCAAGCGCTCCGGTAGGCTCATCGGCCAGAATAATCGGCGGGTCATTTGCCATGGCACGCGCAATGGCAACTCTCTGCTTCTGACCGCCAGAAAGCTCATCCGGCGTATGGTTCATCCTGTCTTCCATGCCGACCATCTTTAATAACTCTTTGGCTCTGTCCCGCCTCTCCCTTCCAGAAACGCCGGCATACATCAGCGGCACTTCCACATTTGAAAGTGCTGTGGTCCTGGCAATGAGATTGTAGGTCTGGAAAACAAAACCGATCTTCTGATTCCTAATCCTTGAAAGCTCCTTTGACTTTGCCGCCATCATATCTTCACCTTCAAGAAGATACTCCCCTTCTGTTGGCTTATCGAGAAGGCCAATAATATTCATCATCGTACTTTTTCCGGAGCCGGACTCGCCAACGATAGAAATGAATTCGCCCTTTGTCACATCAAGATTGATGCCATGAAGAATCTCGAGCTCATTTTCCTGTCCGACATAATATTTTTTTATAATATTTTTAAGATGAATCAGATTTTCACTCATGCTGCAAGTCCACATTAATACATCGCATCGACCGCATCCGTCTCATTATTGATCTCATCAGCTGAATCTGAAGAATCAGAGACCTGCACGATCTTCATTTTCTCTTTTAACTTATCACTCTTCACTTCGGTAAGATAGTCATTCTTCACACCGGTCTCGACAGGTACCTTTGTCTCCCTGCCATCAATTACTGCTGTTACAAAGCTGTTTCCATCCTTATCTGTCACAATGTCCTCATCCGGAACAGCCAGGGTATCATCAGATTCTGCGATAATAATATTGATCTTTGCAG
The DNA here is from genome assembly GCA_900317755.1 of uncultured Lachnospiraceae bacterium. GTDB lineage: Bacteria > Bacillota > Clostridia > Lachnospirales > Lachnospiraceae > RUG306. The sequence goes on along the minus strand of ONHZ01000011.1, from coordinate 26,989 downwards.
TCATTCCAAGACGAAGCCTGTCGTCCTTATGATCAAGCGTAATATCAACCCTGTATGACGCACGGCTCGTCGTTGCTGCTGCAGTATCGCTTGACGTTGATGCGCCCTGCTGTGCCATTGCTGTTGAAACCGGAGAAACGAAGGTAACAGTACCCTTTAATACATCATCTTCTGTGGCATCAGTCTTTATCTCTGCCTTCTGCCCAACTGTGATTTTACTGATATCCGCCTCATCTACATTCAGGCTCGCCTTGAAACCTGTCATATCATCGATTACGACTGCACTGTCGCCTGCATAGATCATCCCGGGCTTTACATTTACTGCAGTGACCGTGCCATCCTTCTCCGCAGTAACGATCCCCTTCTCAAGATTCTTCTTATCGTTTGCGATCTGGGCATTTGTCTGAATGGTACTTGATTCTGATGAAAGCTTTGCTCCATTCAGTGCATTCTGCTGGGCAGAAACAGTGCTTGAATTCTGCACAGCGGTCTGCTGGGAGGTAGAATTTGCAGTATCCAGAGCCCTCTGAGCCTGCGTCAGTGCCTGCTTTGCGGTATCAAGTGCAGTTTCACCAGTCTCCCTGGCTGCCTTTGCCGCGTTATAATCCGAAACTGCTGTATTATATTCTGCCGCTACGGACTGATAATTTGCGTCAGCCTGCTGGTATGCTATCTGCGCTGTACTTGTAGCAAAATCAAATGCAACATCTGCCCCGCCAGCCTGCGCTCCGCTTCCCTTTGCGGCGGCATCACTCTGTGCCTTATAATATGCGCTCTGCTTTGACGCCATATCAGACTTTGCACTGTTATATGGACCATAAAGATTATCCATTGCAGTTTTTGCATCAGATTCTTTTTTCTGCAAGTCAGCAAGATCTGCCTCAGCCTTTGCCTCATCTGCCTGTGCCTTTTGAAAATCCTCCGTTGCCGATGTCACGCTTCTTGCTGCATCGCTGTTTGTAAGACTGCTCGTTGTCTGTGCGGAATTAAGCGAGTCCTGCGCGCCTGCCACAGTATTTGCATCTGCCTTTTTCTGTGCAGCAAGCAGCTGTTCCTGCGTGGAAATATCAGATTCAAGAGCACTCATGTCAAGCGTAAATAAAGTATCCCCAGCATGCACCTCATCGCCAAGCGAAACATCAACAGACTTCACCGGATACTGTGAAATAACACCCTGTCCATTTTCATAAGTAGTTTCATTGCTGATAATCGAACCTGTTGCTGAAAGCGTCTGCTTTACATCCGTCTTTTTTACCTTGTCATATGAAACTTCGGGTGCTTTATTCTTTGCCGCATTTACTGATACAGCGCCGATCACGCCAAATATGACAACTGCTATAATAACAATTGTAAGAATTATTTTTGCTGCTTTTGGAAGTTTCTTTTTTTCTTTCTTATCCATAACCTTTTTTATTATTTTTTCCATAGATTCTTAATTAACAGAAATTACCCGGACCTTTGAAGCCCGGGCAATCGTGTTTTCATCGATGTGACTGGATTCGAACCAGCGACCTCTGCGTCCCGAACGCAGCGCTCTACCAAGCTGAGCCACACATCGAAATGCTTTTTCGTCAAAAGCTTTAATAATATAACAAAAAGGGAGACGAATTTCAAGTGTTATTTTATGATTGAATCCGGTCCAAATACATATTATAACAAAATCACATTAGCCATTAGAAAAGGGACCATCGCTTTTGCATGGTCCCAAATATTTGCTAAACAAAATTAAGAAAGTATATGCAATCACTCTCCACCGATGACAAGCTTTGCACATCCATAGATCCCTGCATCGTTTGTGAGCGAAGCAAGAAGAATCTTCGTATTTCGTACAGCATGAAAAGCATATTGATCGAAGGACGGACGGATATGCTCAAGAACGATAGGTCCATTCTTTGAAAGACCGCCGCCAATGATGATTGCTTCAGGATTCACTGTATTAGCAATGATTGCAAGTGCCCTTCCAAGAATGCTCATGGAATCATCAACCACTGAAAGTGCGAGTGCATCGCCTTTCTTTGCATAATCAAAGATGTCCTTTGCAGTGAGGTTGTTGTCGGAACGCATGATGCTGTCTTCCTTAGAGCTTTCAAGAGCCTCATGTGCCATACGGACAACGCCTGTAGCAGATGCGTACTGTTCAAGGCAGCCATGGTTTCCGCAGCCACAGGTAAGCGTCTCATCAGGATTCACATTGATGTGACCGATTTCACCGCCTGCACCATTGAAGCCCACCAGCATCCTGCCATTGATGATGATGCCGCCGCCAACACCTGTACCAAGAGTGACTAAGACGATGCTTGAGAAATCCTCTCCAGAACCCTTCCAGTATTCACCGAGGGCTGCAACATTTGCATCATTTCCTGCCTTTACCGTAAGACCTGTGAGCTTTGAAAGCTGATCCTCAATGGGAACAACATCCCAGCCGAGATTGACGCAGCGGTTTACGACACCATTTGGAAGAACTGCCCCGGGAACACCGATTCCGACTCCCTGTACATCATCCTTTCTGATGCTTTCCTTCTCAAGCTTTTTATCAATCGTATCTGCAATGTCAGGCAGAATCCAGCTGCCATTATCCTTTGTATTTGTCTTGATTTCCCATTTATCAAGAAGTTCCCCTGTTGTTTTGAAAAGACCAAGCTTTACTGTGGTGCCACCAAGATCAATTCCGATTGCGTATGTCTTCATATTTTCCCCTCAAATAAAATCCGTGCCTCATACAAATACATAAAGCAAAGCGAACCATCCGAAATGCTTTACGGTATACTTTGGCACAAAAACATTACCAAAATTGATTATAAATATTTTCCATCAAAACATCAATACAGTTTACGCACCTTTACACACGACAAGCATGTTTGGAGCTGACCTGTAACTGCAATTTATGGCGTCTGCGTCGTATCTTCTGCCGGCTGCTGTGTGGCATCCGTAGTTGTGTCAGGAGCTGCAGTAGTATCCGGCGTAGTGGCTGCATTAGGGTCAGTTGCAGCATTCGGATCAGTAGTCGTATTCTGTGTTGCTGCACCTGCCGGCACAGTAGTCCCATCCGGATAGGTGACCGAACCATCAGCATTCGTAACAGAGCCATCCGTGTGAAGCGTATTTCCATCAGGATTCTTTATGCTGCCATCTGGATAATGAATCGTTCCATCTGTATATTTCACACTGCCATCGGCATAAGTAATGGTTCCATCTGCATTCACTACACCGCTAGGCTCCTCGACTACACCGCTTGATGCATGAAGCCAGGAATAATCATCAATTCCTTCATAATCCACATCTGCTGCAGGAAGGAAATCGAGAGAATCTTTTCCTTCGTGGATGGTCTCCATAAAGTCATGCCAGATATGTCCAGGATAGGATGCACCCTGAAGATTCCTCACCTTTCTTGGCTGATCACAGCCGACCCAGATCGTCGTCGTATAATATCTGGAAAATCCGCAGAACCAACCATCCTTGTAATCATTCGTAGTTCCGGTCTTTCCTGCAGTCGGCGTCTCCTTTATGCCAAGTCCTCGTCCTGTACCACGAATCAGAACACCGGTCAGGATATCTGTCATTGTCCTGGCAGCATTCTGCTTGTAAATGACTTCGCTTGTATCATCCGGCTGGTAAACAATATTGCCATCTGAATCGGTTATCTTCACAATACACGATGGATTTCTGTACACGCCATCATTCTCAATCGTAGCATAGCCCTTGGCCATATCAAGCGGGGACACGCCGTTTGTAAGTCCGCCAAGTGCTGCGGCAGGATATTTATCCTCATCCGTAATCCTGTCGAAATGCATATTCATGAGATAATTAATTCCGACCTCAGGCGTAAGTTCCTGGAATATTTTGTAGGCTACAGTATTCTTTGAAAGCTCAACTGCCGTCCTAAGCTTCATTGCACCGCCATAGCTCCCACCAGAATTTGCAGGTCCATCGGGATCCTTTACATCATATACAATGGTATCCGGTGTCAGTCCTCTTTCAATTGCCGGCGTATAAACAATAAGCGGCTTTATCGAAGAACCAGGCTGCCTGAAGCTCTGGAAAGCACGGTTTAAGGTATAGCCTGTTGCCTCCTGCGATCTTCCACCGATGATTGCGCAGACCTTGCCTGTAGAATTATCAATGCAGACACCTGCCCCCTGCAGATCATAAACACCATTATCCTGAACATCGGTATTAAAGGAAAGCCTGTTGTCAATAGCATCCTGCAGCTCCTGCTGCATTGTCATATCAAGTGAAGTATAGATTCGATAACCGCCTGTAAAAAGCTTTCTGTTGCAGGCGTTGTAATAATCATTGTACTCATTCTCATACTGTGTACGTTCTGTCGCATTTGCAAAATCAGACTTGAACTGGAAACCGCCCATTTCCATCAGGGCCTCAGTCGCACAGTAAAAAGTATAGGTCTCTGCATAATTATGCTTTACTTCTTCAGGAAGTGAAAGGGTAATCGTTTCAGCGACAGCGCTATCATAGCTATCCTGGGAAATCTTCTGATCCTCAAGCATATTTTTTAGAATCTTATCCTGCCTTGTCTTCGTATGATCAGGATAAAGAATCGGGTCATAATATGTAGGTCTGTTCGGAATGGCACATAGATAGGTAATCTGCGCCAGACTCAGATCCGAAAGATTCTTACTGAAATAATACTTCGATGCAGCACCTATTCCATAAACGCCATTTGCAAAATAGACATTATTCAGGTAAAACTCAAGTATCTGCTGCTTTGAATATTTCTTTTCAAGCTCTGTTGCGACAAAGATTTCTTCGACCTTTCTTTCCCAGGTTTTGTCCTGAGAGAGGAAGATGTTTCTGGCAAGCTGCTGGGTAATGGTACTTCCGCCCTGGGTGATCTTCTTATTCTTCAGATAGGAAATAGCCGCCCTCATGATAGCCTGGTAATCTACGCCGTGATGCTCATAGAATTTCTTGTCCTCGATAGAAATAATCGCATCCTTCGCATACTGCGGAATATCATCAAAAGCAATATAGTAAACATCCTTCTCGCCCTTCATGACTGAAATTTTATTGCCATCTTTATCATAGGCTTCGGATGTCTCGCTGGCCTTAAAAGTGTCAACTGAGGAATTCTGTACAAAGGCAACTGCCTCATTGTGAAGGCTGGTAATCTTCGCACCATACCCGCTCATATAAAACCATGTGAGTCCTGCCAGAAGAAGGAGCAGAATAACGAGCTGAAATATTAAAAATCCTTTTAGAAATCTATGCTTTTTCTTTTTGCTTTTTTTCTTTGCCATTTATATGCCAAAAAATTAATGTAAAATTCGTCTAATTACTAATATTAACGCCAACGGGTATTATATTATAATGTTCGTAAAGTGTCAAAAAACACGCGGTGGAATGTGTTTTATTATTGTTTTCATTCAGTAATCTTATCGGGATTTCGAATGAAATATTTATTTATGAAAGGGAAAATATGAACAGAAAACTATTGGGAACATCACCTGAGGGCATGGATATTTATTCTTATGCCATCGGCACTGAAGCTCTTCACGGAGAATTCATGAACTACGGAGCCATCTGCCTAAAGCTTGTAAAGCATTTTAACGATGCTGAAAACAAAGCTGTTGACATCATGCTTGGCTTTGATGAGCTTTCAGATTATTTTGACAATGATCCATGCTTTGGCGCAATTGTAGGAAGATGCGCGAACAGAATTGGCGGGGCACATTTTTCTCTTGAAGGAAAGACCTATGAGCTTGCCAAAAATGACAATGGAATGAACAATCTTCATTCAGGACCTGATGCTTATTTCAAACGAATCTGGGAGGTGAAAGATGTGACGGACACTTCCATTACATTTGCACTTGATTCCCCGGACGGTGACCAGGGATTCCCACATGCGCTTCATATGGAAGTAAAATATACGATTACTGAAAAATCCATGATTATAGATTACAGCGCAAAGGCTGACGGGAAAACGGTATGGAATCCTACATTTCATGGCTATTTCAATCTTGATGGATCTGCCAACGTCCTTGAACATGAACTTTCTATTCACTCTGACAAGATTACCTATGCTGATGAAAAATCAATTCCAGATGGTTCATTCAGAGACATTTCAAAAACGCCTTTTGATTTTCATGAACCAATGCCATTTGGAAAACATATTGAAGATGATTATGATGAGCTGAAATTTGCAGGCGGGTATGACCACAATTTTGTCCTGAAGAATACTGATGATTTACTGTCAAAGGAATATTCATTAACGGCATCAGATGATTCAGATTCGCTCAATGTATATGAGGCGTGCACGCTCTATTCAGCTTCAAGAAAGGTCACTGTATATACAGACCTTCCGGGAATCCAGATTTATACTGGAAACTATATTCAGAATGGTGTGAAAGGAAAATACGGAGAAATTTACAACCGAAGAAAAGGCGTCGCAATGGAGTCACAGTATTTTCCTAATGCAATAAATATTCCGGGATTTGACCAGCCTGTTATTGATGAAAGGAAGACCTACAGGCATAGGACTGTATACGAAATCGGAGAAAAATAATTTTTTCTCATACAATGATGAAAGATGCCTGACGATCTCACTTATATCGATGTGTCATTACATTCCTCACATCAAACGATATCGTCAAGCGACACCAGAATAATATTTTTGATTGTGGCTGCGGCTGTTCGTGCAGTCTCTAAGAATCCACTGCTGGAAAAGGCGAGATAGTAGGTGCTGTCTCCCTTTTCTTTTACTTTTCTGGTAAGTTCGATCAGGCTCTTTACTTCCCTGAGGTCAAGTGGCTCATCATTGCAGAAAATCCTGCCATAACAAATAGTCTTTTTTCCATTCGACCTCCCAATGGCAACTAAATCGAAGCCTTCGGAAGTTTTCTTCTCCTCGTCATTCTCCCACCAGTTTCCAATATCGTCTGTATCAAAAATAAGACCAGGGCATTTATGCTTCTTGATCGCAGTCTTTACAATATTTGTATAGACGATCTTCAGAAAATCCTTCCTGTCCTTATCGATAATTGACGCTATCTCATCATATTTCCCCGCAAAATAAAGATCTATATTAGACGCAAAATATCTGTACCAGAAATAATCATAGGTATTTAAAATAGAATACCGTGTCTTCTTTCTGTTTGTCTTCTCTGTGACAGGACATTCCTTGGTAACGACCGAAAGATCCATCAGCGTATTCATATACGGAACGACAATATCCTTTGACCTTTCAGTGACGAGCGCCAGATCGTTTACTCTGGTATGATCATTCGACAGTGCCTTCAGAACCCTGTTGTAATTACTCATTTCGCGGAGTTCTTCCTTCATATTGTCCTCAGGAAGATATGTATTGCCGCCATCAGGCAGAAAAAGCTTTCTGATGCTTTCAGCCGGCTCTTTCGTAAGCTGCTTTAATACAGCCGGTATCCCGCCTGTAATGCCATAGAAAAATGCCTTGTCAGAATTCTCTGCATCAGGATAAAATTCCATGGATTCATAAAAATCAAGCGGCTTTATCTCGAGTGATTTATATAGATAATCATTCCATAAGGAATTCTTTTTGAAAAATAATTTGTCCAGAACTAAGAAAGCGTCCGAAACAAGGATCAACTTGATATTCTTTCCAGAAAAATCTTTTTTGAATATCTCAAAAAGTTCATTCTGAAACGCGGCATCCGCTTTTACAAATGCCGGAAAATTGTCAATAACAAGCGTGTATTCACGACCTGCGGCAAGATCTTTTATCTTTGAAAAAAGTTCTGATGCTGTCTTTACTTTTTCAGAATTCATTTCCTTTGACAGAACGGAAAGCTCCTCTGAACCAGTTGTCTCATATGCCGTAAGATACGCATGGGGACGGTTCTTCAGAATCTCCTTCAAAAGTGCAGATTTTCCTATTCCCTTCCTGCCATAGACAAGCAGCACCTTGCTGCCATCCGTAGAAAGGTATTCATTTATTTCTTCTGTTTCTTTTTCTCTGCCAAAAATCATATATTGAACCTCAAAAAAGCGGAGGAATATGCCATCAATGTCATTTTATTGTAATACGATTCAACTAAAGAAACAACCACAAGATTTTTTCAAAACTTGTGGTTGACAAATGTAAAAATATATGATTTTTGGTATCCGATTTTCAAGGTTTCTGTAGTTTTGTTGAAATAATCAGGTATCAAAATCGCTTTGGGCAGAAATCGTCAGAATTAGATATTAGCTGCATCTGAATGATCATCTTCAGAATTGGCTTGTAGTTCCTTCTCTGCCTCCTCCTTCGAGAGCTCATAATACATATCCCTGTTCTTTGCATCATGAAGCTCCTCATAGCAGTCAGAGATTCTTGAAAGCGCAGCACTTCCTCCGGTTCTGATGTCAAGTACCGGCTTCGTCTCGTGGTAGGCATTGTAAAACCAGATCAGCGCCTCATCAAAATCCTTCTTCTCAAAATAATATTCACCAAGCTCCATGCAGGTTTCCGAACACGAGCCAAGACTCACATCCTTCATTGCGTATTTATTGAATGCTATGTCATCGCCTGAAAGCCTGTAAGCCCTTTCCAGGATAATCAGTGCATTTCTCAATGTATCTGCATCTTCACTAGCCGATGCCGTTGCTGTCATAAATGGGATTGCGCTTACGAGATCCTCCTTTTCTCCTGCCATATAAAGTTCCCTTGCATACATATTTATAAGGCGGTTTGACATGATGTTTCCTGCATCAATTGCTTTTCGGAAATTTGCAAGATCCCGCTCAGCATGTGAACCGGAAGGCTTGTGAATTATCTCAATGTCGCTTTCAAAAATCATAGGCGAAAGCCTGACCTGCTCATGAATCGAATCCTCCCACAGAAATGTGCGGATTCTTTTGAAAAGCTTCGGACGGAGTTCCTTATCATAATTATAAACAGTACGGTATTCAAGCTGGTTTGCATAATACATTTCAACCATCTCAATCCGTGGATCCATAGCCTCCTTCAAGGCTTTAAATTTCTCCTGATTTTCTTCGTCAATTTCTTCATCTGCATCAGCCGAATAGATATAGTCGCATTTTGCCTTGCTGAAAATAAAATTTCTGGCTTCGGAGAAATCATCGTGCCACTCAAAATCATAGACCTTTGCGCCATAACTCTTAGCTATCTTTTTTGTATTGTCCGTGGAGCCTGTGTCAGCTATTAATATTTCATCCACGAGGTTCTTCAGTGAGTCCAGGCACTTCGGCAGGCGCTCTTCTTCATTTTTTACGATCATACAGAGACTGATTGTTATCATATATTTGTCCTTCGTTTCATTACTCAAATTTTGTTTGACACCCGACTTGCATTACTATAAAATAGATATGTTTGTGACCAAAAATAAAGGCTCTGCGTTTTATTATACCATAAAACACAAAGCCGATAAATTTTTTAGGTCTTTCGGAGAGATATCGAAGTGGTCATAACGAGCCGCACTCGAAATGCGGTCATCGGTTTTCCGGTGCGTGGGTTCGAATCCCACTCTCTCCGCTTCCCTTTTTGTTATTGTTACTTAGATATATTTCTTTGCCCAGTCAGCGAGTTCACTTTCAGAAGCATCTACCTTAAAGCGCGTGCCTTCGACAACTTCTGCGCCCTTTGCAGAATCCTTAAGCTTTGCACTTGTGCTGCCCATTCCGCTTGAACCTGAAGTCGCAAATGGAATTATCTTCTTCCCTGAAAAATCATACTGCTCAAGGAATGAATTGATGATGTGAGGTGCTAAATACCACCAGATTGGGAAGCCTACGAAGACAGTGTCATAGTCTGCCAAATTTGAAAGCTTCTCTGCTATCTCCGGACGAGATGCCGGATCATTTGTCTCGATGCTGCTTCGGCTGTTCTTGTCCTGCCAGTTTAAGTCAGCTTCCGTATATGGAACAGCCGGCTTAATTTCAAATAAATCTGCACCAATTCCTGTTGCAAGTTTCTCGGCAACTTCCTTTGTCCTTCCGCTTGCCGAAAAATACGCTACCAATGTCTTTCCCATAATTTTCCTCTCTTTCTCTACCTTAATACTTGCTTCATAGTGTCTCGAATTTGTATGTGAAATTTCCTTTCTTATCCACGTCAAGGACAATGTAAGTCGGTACCCGTTCTGCCTGACGCGGGAAAGTAAGGCTTCCTGGATTTAAAGCAATGATGCCATCCTTTATCGTCTCCTCCGGTACATGTGTATGCCCGAAAAGCACAACATCACAGCCCCTTTCTTTTGCCATCCGGATGATGAAATCCGTGTCATACTTGACATTATACTTGTCTCCATGTGTCATCCAGACACGGTGAAGACCAAGATCAAACATATCATCTGTGGCAAGCGAATGTCCGTAATCGCAGTTTCCTTTTACAATCTTTACAGGACAGGAGCACATGCTTCTGATTTCTTCTTCCTGCCACTCCACATCCCCAAGATGAAGCACGAGATCCGGCTTCGTCCTTTTGTATGCTGTGTCAAAATTATAAAGCTCGCCATGCGTATCACTGACGATCAGCACTTTTTTCTGTGGATTTAACATAATTTATGTCCTAAAAAATTTCACTTACTAACTATGCCATTACTATTTTATGGGTTAATTTAAAGCCTTTCAAGATAGAAAATATATTTTTTGCAAGAAAAATCATTCTCAACTAAAAAGATATTTTTTCACTTTTTGAGAACAGATTCGATAGAATAATTCATTATGAGAATTTAATCCACATATATAACTCACCCTGCAATTCGTCATACGACTCAACTGAATTAATCTTCTTTCTTAGTTCTGATGAACCCTTCATTCCTTCCGTGTACCAGGATGCATGCTTTCGCATTTTTCTGATGGCGGAATACTCGTTTTCTATTTCAATGAGCATTTCCGTATGGCGGAGAATCGTATTCACGATATCTTCTTTCGAAGGCTTGAAATCATCTGAACGGAAAATCCAGGGATTTCCTCTCGCTGCGCGTCCTGCCATGAAACCGTCGCAGTGGGTGAGTTCAAACATCTTCTCAGCATCTGCCCTGAACGTTTCAGCTGATGATTCGACATGTGCTCCAGATTTTCTGTGGGCAGCCCCCTGATTCCTGATACCAAGATCTCCATTACCAATAACAGGAATCCCGACTGATTCCTTGACCTTCCGGATCATCTCCCAGTCTGCATCGCCCGAATAAAACTGCTCTCTGGTTCTCGCATGAACCATGACAGCCTTTGCACCGGCATCTTCTGCAAGCTCTGCTATTCTTGGTGCGTTTAAATGCTCATCATCAAAACCGGAACGAATCTTGACAGTCACAGGCTTTATGCCACCTGAAGATACTGTTCCTTGATGCAATGCAGTATTGCAAACAATGTCATAATTACAGAAAGGATCTGTATTTTTTACCTTGTCCCACTCGCTGTCAAGATATGCATCCCTGACTCCGTTTACAACGGCAGAAATCACAGCCTTTGCCCTGCCCTCGTCCTTCATCAGTGCGCTGCCGTCACCATTCTTCACGATTTTTGGAACAGGGCAGCCCATATTGATATCTATGATGTCAAACGGCCTTTTAGCAATTACCTTTGCAGCCTCATACATGCTGTCCGGATCGGAGCCGAAAAGCTGAATAGAAACCGGACGCTCCTCTTCTCTTGTGATGAGGAGTGCCTCGGTATTTTTGTTGTGGTAGCAGATTGCCTTCGCGCTCACCATCTCACCGCAGACAAGACCAGCACCATTCTCGTGACACAAAATCCTGAAGGGAAGATCGGTGACACCCGCCATCGGAGCAAGTATCAGATTATTTTCAAGATGGACATTCCCGATATCAAGCGGATGAATTATTTCCTGCAAATTTTCTTCCATCAATGCCTATACCAAATCATTTCATTGATTATCCTTCAGGAAAATCCATTATGAAAACTGCTTTTCATAAATAAACCTGAGTCCATCGAGCGTCAGATCCGGATCATAAATATCAATGACATCTGTCTCTTTTGAAATCATGCCGCCAAGACCGCCTGTCGCAATGACCTTGCATTCCTTAAAGCCAGACTCTTCCTTCATTTTCTTTACAATGTATTCCGCCTGACCAATCTGTCCGTAAACGAGGCCTGCCTGAATGGAGCTTATCGTCTCGACTGCCAGAATCGACTTCGGCTTGATAATCTCGACCTCTGGAAGCTTTGCCGTTTCCTGCCAGAGTGCTTTTGCAGCCAGCCTGATGCCAGGTGCCGTAACGCCTGCTAAAAATGCGCCCTCTTCATTGATGAGATCGTACGTCGTAGCCGTTCCAAAATCGAGAACGATTGCCGGACCACCATATTTTCTGAAAGCGCCGACTGCATCTACAATTCGGTCAGAACCAATCTGCTTCGGATTCGGTGTCACTATCTTGATACCGGTCTTTGTGCCTGCGCCTACAATAATAGGTTCAACGTGGAAATATTTGATGATTGAAGAAGTAAGCGAATGCATGACTCCCGGAACAACGGATGAAATAATGCAGCCTTTTATCGCCTTCTTCTCCGGACCTTCACCTGTCTTGTGAATACCATTCTCCTTCAGGATATCCCTGATGGCAAAGCCATATTCGTCTGAAGTCCTGGGTGTCTTGGTATTCAGCCTGAAATTTCCTATGAGCTTTTCACCATCAAAAACGCCAAGGGTAATGTTCGTATTTCCAACATCTATTGCAAGTAACATAAATAAACCTTTCAATTCTTGCAGATTGCTTCGAAAAAATTGTGCAAATTATCTGCAGGATTATTTTCACTCCAGCGGCTGTCCCAATGCGACAACCCTGAAATAGGTCTCAATACCTTCCAGAACATCAGCTCTTTTCTGCCGCATCTTCTTAATGCCTAGGTCTGCACCGATTTCATCGTAGGTCGGATCGTATTCCTCTGCAGAAGTCTCAATATGCAGAGAGCCCGTCTCATCAAAATACATCGTAATGATTCCGCCGACATCCTCAGTAAAGGTCACGCACATGATCTGGAGTTCATTTTTGATTCCCTCTGGCAATTTCTGAAAAAATGGATTCAGATAATATTTTTTGCTATAGGCACTGGCCGCACAGAGCACAATGCGCTCGTCTTTATTATTTTCTTCTTTTTCACACATATCCGTACAGCCCTCTGACATGCACCTCACCGGAATCAATCGCTCTGTACTCATCTTCGCCAACTTCAATCAGAAGTTTGCCGGCATAGTCAATTCCCAGAGCCTTTGCCTCGTATTCACCATTTGGGTCTTCGACCTTTACCATTCGGCCGATATTCACCAGACGGCTTTCATATTTTTTCTTAATGAAATTCAGGTTTCCTGTTTTCAAAAATTCATGATAATAATATGAAAAATTCGTCCAGACATTTTCAATGATCGATCTCCTGGAAAGCTTTTCAATCTCTTCTTTACTCTTTCCAGCCTGTTCCATCGCAATGCTCATCGAAGTCGCCATGTCCTTGATTTCATCAGGGAAATCACGGACTGTAACATTGATTCCGATGCCGATGACGATATATTTATTTCCGGCCTTATGAAGAATACTGTAGTCGCTCTGGTGGGCAAATGCGTCTTTCGGCATAAAACAAAGTTCTGTAAGTATTCCACAAACTTTTTTGTCATGCAACAGCACGTCATTCGGCCACTTGATGCCTGCAGTAAGACCTGTTGCATGCTCAATCGCATCGAGAACTGCAACCGCAGTAAGTATCGTGATTCTCGGAAGCTGAGTCATCTTTATGTCGAGTTTCTCAGGGCGGATCAGGATACTTGTCGCAATCGAAGTCCCCTTTGGACTCGTCCAACTATGGCCAAGCCTTCCACGCCCGGCTGTCTGTGAATCTGCCGAGACAACTGTCATGTCCTCGTAGCCTTTTTCTGCAAGCCTTTTTATTTCATTATTTGTAGAATCTACTTCATCAAGAAAAATATATCTCATAGTATGCTCCTTATTAAGAATCATCATATTAATATACTTCTCTTCCCCAAACCCCTGAATTGAAATCAATGCACTGATGCTGTTGCAATACTTGATGCCGGCCAAGCAAATCTGATTTGGTAAAATACATCACTTGTAAGCATCATAGTATGCATTTTAGCACAAAATGAATATTATGGCACGAGCGTTGCATACATTATTGCCTTGATGGAATGCATTCTGTTTTCTGCTTCATCAAAGACAATAGATCTTGAACTTTCAAATATCTGGTTTGTGACCTCAAGCTCTGAAAGACCGTATTTTTTATTTATTTCACGGCCAACCTCTGTACCCAGGTCATGAAACGCTGGAAGACAATGCATGAATACTGCATTTTCTTTTGCATATGAAAAAGCATTTGCATTTACCTGGTAAGGAAGAAGATCATGTATTCTTTCCTTCCATGCCTCTTCCGGCTCTCCCATGGAAACCCAGACATCCGTATAAATAATATCAGCATCTGTGCAGGCCTCTTCAACACTCTCAGTGAGAGTAACGCTGCCGCCGGATTCCTCTGCAAATTCATTTGCCTTTTCAACAAGTTCTTCTGAAGGAAAATATTTCTTATTCGAGCAGGCCGTAAAATCAAGGCCGAGCTTTGCGCATGTAATCATGAGTGAATTTGCCATATTGTATCTGGCATCGCCCATATAGACAAACTTGAGTCCTTTGAGATGACCGAAATGCTCTTCAATGGTCAGCATGTCTGCAATCATCTGCGTAGGGTGAGATTCATTAGTAAGACCGTTCCAGACAGGAACACCGGAATATTTCGCAAGATCTTCAACGATTTCCTGTCCATAACCCCTGTATTCGATTCCGTCAAACATCCTGCCAAGAACGCGGGCAGTATCCTTTATTGATTCCTTTTTACCAATCTGAGAGCCGCCTGCCAAATATGTCGTGCTCATGCCAAGATCATGTGCTGCGACCTCAAAGCTGCAGCGTGTCCTTGTCGACGTCTTCTCAAAAATCAGGGCAATATTTTTTCCTCTTAAAACGTCATGAGGGATGCCTTTCTTTTTTTCTGCCTTAAGCTTCTCTGACAAATCCACAAGATACTGAATTTCCTCTCCGGAAAAATCAAGCATTTTAAGAAAATTCTTCTTATATAAACTTTCCATCTCATTTACCTTCTTTATTTGAAATTACAAATGATTCAAAATAATACCAATACAGGCATATTGTCAATGATAATTTAATATAGATGTCACGGATGATGTAGCCAGAATGATGATATTAATAGAATATTTCGCAATTAACTAAATAATTCCGACGATTTTTTGAGGAATCGCCGGAATATTATTTCTGAAATTAATACTCGCAGAAATTTACTGCATCACATTCCTCGGATCAAAAACGTCCTTGTATGGATTCTGTCCTGCTGGAGCTGTCTGAGCTGGTTTATTCGCAGGTCTTAATGCAGAATTATTTTTTATTACTGTCTGACGCATTTCATCATCAATCTGCTGCGTTGTCTTCGCCGCATCAACTCCGCCCTTTCCAGTTTCAGCGGAAATGCATGGATCAGTCTTTGGTACAGGAGCATGCTTTACAGCAGGCTTTATCTTTGTGGCATCGCCGATTCCAAGAGACTCGCCGACAAGTCCAAGCGAAGAAACTGCATTTGCGATATCTGAAGGCATGTAAATCTTTGTAGCCTGGCCGTCTGAAACATCTTTTAATGCCTCTATCCCTTTAAGCTTAAGAACCGGCTCTGAAATCTGGGCGTCATTAAGTGCCATAAGACCTTGTGCCTCAGCCTCATAAACGAGCTGGATTGACTTTGCTTTACCTTCGGCAAGAGCGATCTGCGCTTCCTTCTCTGCCTCTGCGGCTAAAATCTTTGCTTTCTTATCACCTTCAGCTCTGGAAACAACTGCCTCCTGATGAGCCTGCGCTTCGAGGACTGTCTGTCTTCTTTCACGCTCAGCTCTCATCTGCTTTGTCATGACCTCCTCGATTTCCTTCGGCGGCATGATATTCTTTATCTCAACCCTGGTAACCTTGATACCCCAGGCATCTGTAGCTTCATCGAGAACCTGCTGCATCTTTGCATTGATGATTTCTCGTGATGTAAGTGTAGCATCAAGTTCCATATCACCAATGATTGATCTAAGCGTCGTAGCCGAAAGATTCTGAAGACCTGCCATAGGATTCTCAACGCCATAAGTAAAAAGCCTTGGATCAAAAACCTTGCAGAAAACTACTGAATCAATCTGCATCGTTACATTATCCTTAGTGATGACAGGCTGAGGAGGAAAATCTAAAACCTGCTCCTTCAAAGAAACCTTCTTTGCAATGGTATCTACTATACCATTCAGTAAAAGAATGTGCGGACCTGCAGTCCATACAGCGCGATAAACCCCAAAACGCTGGATGACATAAGCATTGGCCTGTGGTACGAATTTGATGTTGGCAAAAATCAGAATCAGTACCACAACAATGAGAATAATAATTCCTACCATGTAAAACCTCCTATACAAATGTGCACCTTTGCACAAAAATAATTTTAATATTAATGATATTGGTCTGTCAATACAATTCACATGAATATTACATAAGCTTAATAATAAAAAATGTCCTTTGACAAAATCAATTTACGTTGTCAAAGGGCATTTAAGATTTATAGTAAATTAATGATTCGCATTCATACTAAAATGTGAATGTGATATGTACCCAGAATCCTATTTATTATCAATAGAATACGTGGTTTCCAATAACAGTACCGCTGCGTCTTCCTGCTCTGCAGAAATTCTTAGCACCGCCTGTAGGGTCGCTTCCAGCAAGAGCATCAGCAGCTGCCTGCATACATGAAGCAGATGGTCCCTGCGCTGCCACCTTTGCAACACTTCCGCTTCCTGCAGGTCCGAACTGGCTCTTCTGATAAATAACGTCATGAATATTTGATGCATATCCTGCATGAAGCCTATTCATAACAACAGCGCCTACAGCAACCTGTCCATCATATACTTCTTTTCCTGCTTCGCACTGAATCAATGCTGCAAGAAGTGTCTGGTCACTAATATTCTGTACCTGCTGAACAGCAGCAGCCTGTGCCTCTGCCGCAGCCTGATCTGCAGTTGCCTGCTGAGATGCTGTGGCTTCTCCATCTACTGATTGATCAGTAACTGCCGTTGCATCCTGTGCTGCCGCATCTGCCTGCGCCTGCAATGATGCCTGGTCAACGGCTGCCTGTTGGGCGGCTTCAGCCTGTTTAGCGGCTTCTGCTTCAGCATCAAGTGCCTGCTGAGCTGATGCTATGGCAGCCTGGGCGGCCTGCGCTGATGCCTTATCCTTCTCAATAAGATGAGCTGCCTGAACGGAGGCAGCATCATTTGAATCTGAAGAATTCTCTCCGAGTGAAACTGCAACAACATCAGAAGACACAATCGTAGCTCCACCATTAAGCGATTTACTTGCCTCATTGGAAAGCACGCTGACAGCACCTGCAGTAAGAGACTCATTTGAAGCTGCATCTACATGCTGCATTCCATTTGTAGAAAAACAGCATACCGAAAGTGAAACTGCTGCCGCAGCAAGAATTGCCGAATGTATAAGTTTTTTTGATGTAATCTTATTTGCATTCATTAAGAAATTTTTTCCTTTGTTAAAATACTTTTATAAATGTTACATTTTTATTGCAAGAAAATATAACACTATGAAATATTTTTGTCAAGTATTGTAAATTCTTTACGAATTTTCTTCTCTTTACCTTGAGAAATAAAAATTACTCTGTTATTATGTTGCAGGTTATTTTTGAAGAATGTGCTGAAAACTTTTAGATCTAATTTGTTTCAGGCACTACCTTAATAATAAGGAAAGGATTTGGGAATTATTATGATCTCATGGAAGAATTTTGATGAACTCGATTCTTACAAGACACTTGAAGGTCTTAAAGATGAAGTTACATTAAAAGAAGTGATGGCTGGCGAAAGCGGTGCAGAAAGAGTAAAGAGCTATTCCGTACCGATGGCTTGTGGCTTAAACTACAATTACGCTGCAAAGGAAGTTGACGAGAAAGTCCTTTCAGCTCTTGAAACTCTTGCAAAGGAAGCTGAGCTCAAGGAAAAATTCGAAGCTTTATATAATGGTGAAGTCGTAAATACAGGCGAGAAGAGAATGGTTCTTCACCACATGACAAGAGGCCAGCTTGGAAATCCTGTAACGGCTGACGGCGGCGACAAGAGAGCCTTCTATGAAGAGCAGCAGAAGCGAATCGCCGAATTTGCTGGTAAAGTTCATTCTGGTGAAATCACAAATGAAAATGGTGAGAAATTCACAGAAGTCGTTCAGATTGGTATCGGCGGATCAGACCTTGGTCCTAGAGCTATGTATCTTGCTCTTGAGAATTGGGCAAAGAAGAATGGTACCTTCCTTATGGATGCGAAATTCATCAGCAACGTTGATCCTGATGATGCTTCACAGGTTCTTGCTTCTACTGATGTTGCACATGCCATCTTCATCCTTGTTTCAAAATCAGGTACTACGCTTGAGACACTTACAAATCAGTCATTCGTAATGGATGCACTGAAGAAGGACGGCCTTGATCCTGCAAAGCACATGATCGCCGTTACATCAGAAACATCCCCTCTTGCACACAGTGATGATTATCTTGATGCTTTCTTCATGGATGATTACATCGGTGGTAGATATTCTTCAACCTCTGCAGTTGGAGGCGCAGTACTTTCACTTGCATTCGGTCCTGAAGTTTTTGCACGTTTCTTAAACGGTGCCGCAGAGGAAGACAAGCTCGCTGCTACAAAAGAGCCTCTTCAGAACCCTGACATGCTTGATGCTTTAATCGGCGTATATGAGAGAAACTTCCTTGATTACAGAGAAACAGCTATACTCCCATATTCACAGGCACTTTCAAGATTCCCAGCACATCTTCAGCAGCTTGATATGGAATCAAATGGCAAGAGCGTCAACCGTTTCGGTGAACCAATCAAGACATATAAGACTGGTCCTGTCATCTTCGGTGAGCCTGGAACAAACGGACAGCATTCATTCTACCAGCTCCTTCATCAGGGAACAGACATCATTCCTCTTCAGTTCATCGGCTTCAAAAAGAGCCAGCTTGAGAATGATGTAGATATCCAGGGCTCTACCAGCCAGAAAAAGCTCTGTGCAAATGTTTCTGCACAGATTCAGGCTTTTGCATGTGGCAAAGATTCTGATGACAAGAATAAGTACTTTGAAGGCAACCGTCCTTCAAGCATCATCATCGGTGACCAGCTCACACCTGAAACACTTGGTGCTCTTCTCGCTCACTTCGAGAACAAGGTAATGTTCCAGGGCTTCATCTGGAATGTAAACTCCTTCGATCAGGAAGGCGTTCAGCTTGGAAAGACTCTTGCAAAGAAGGTATTAGCACATGATACCGACGGAGCTCTCAAGGTATATGCAGATATATTCGGAATCTGAGGTGCAGAATTAATATGAAAGACGAAAATTGCATTTTCTGCAAGCTTGCAAATGGAGACATCCCTACAAACAAGATTTATGAAGATGATGACTTCACAGTCATCATGGATGCAAGTCCAGCGACAAAGGGACATGCACTTATCTTACCAAAGGAGCATTACAAGAATCTATATGAGATGCCAGATGATCTGCTCGAAAAAGTAATGCCTCTTGCCAAAAAGCTTGCCACTCACATGACAGAGGTTCTTCACTGCGATGGCTTTAACATCGTTCAGAACAATAATGAAATTGCTGGACAGACAGTATTCCACTTCCATGTACATCTGATTCCACGTTATGAAGGCGGCACAGAAATACTTGGCTGGGATCACCAGAGCTTCACAGACGAAGAGATGGCTGAAATCCGTGATTCACTAAAAATGTAAGATATATAATACCACACAGAAATTGAAAAATTAGTCCCGCTAACGCAAAAACCCGCTCTCGCTTCGGACTCGACGTAGTGGTGCATAAGCTTCAAACTTCGCCTACGGCTTGTTTTCAGCAAGCACCAACGTCCGAGTCAGAGTTTTTGCTAGTTAGCGGGCGTTTTTCAATTTCTGTTAGATAATATCTAGAATTTTGCACAATTTTCGATGATGTCGACGATCGTTTTGATTGAATCCACCTGATGGCTTTCCGTCATCGCCTTTACATAGCTATCCTTATTTTCATACACTTCGTCAAGTGCAGAAAGTAAGGATTCTTTTGTTGCCTCTTCCTGAAGAAGAAGTTTAGAGAAGCCCTGCTTTTCAAAAGACTGAGCATTTAAAATCTGATCGCCACGGCTTGCTGCCTTTGGAAGCGGAATCAAAATACTTGGCTTCTTTAATGCAAGAAGCTCCATGATGGCATTTGCGCCTGCTCTTGAAATTACTATATCTGCTGTTGCAAAGACATCTGGAAGTTCCTTATCAACATATTCGAACTGGGTGTACCCTTCTTTGTCCTTAAGGCTTTCATCAAGTTTGCCTTTACCGCAGAGATGAATGACATTGAACTTTGGAAGAATTTCATCTAATGATGCGCGAACAAGCTCATTTACAGCCTGCGCACCCAATGAACCACCTATTATCATAAGGACCGGCTTTTCAGAATTCTTGTCAATTCCTGCAAACTCAAGTCCCTTTTCCTTTGAACCATTGAAAAGAGCCTGTCTGATTGGCGTTCCTGTAAGAACTGCTTTTCCGTCAGGAAGCATCTTTACTGTTTCAGGAAAATTACAGCAGCACATGACAGCACCACGAATTGCAATTTTGTTTGCAAGACCAGGTGTCATATCTGATTCATGAATGACCGCCGGAATATGAAGTGAATGAGCGGCAAGCACGACAGGTACCGATACATAGCCGCCCTTTGAAAAGATGACATTGGGTTTTTCCTTTTTAAGAACCGCTCTCGCTTCGTTATAGCCTTTTATTACCCTGAATGGGTCAGAGAAATTCTTTACATCAAAATACCTTCTGAGTTTTCCAGAACTGATTGGAAAATATTCTATTCCTTTTGCAGTAATCAGTTTTCTTTCTATTCCGTCAATAGATCCAATATATTTGATCTCATATCCTGCTTCCTTCAGCGCAGGCATAAGTGCGATGTTTGCAGTTACATGTCCGGCTGTTCCGCCGCCAGTCATAATAATCTTCTTCATTTCAAAGTCCAATCACATAAAGTCAAAATAACCGTCAAATTTTCTAATCAGAGAGAAGTCACCGTTTGCTGATGCATCTCCTGTAGCGAATACTCTCTGCATGGTCTTCCTGCCAGAAACTATCTCACCAAAGACATAATATGGAAGCTTGATATGAATATCTGCTTTTATTTCAGCAGATGGACTCTCATATTTTATGTCTAGCTGATTGCCTAAAATATTTATGATTAATGCCTTCTTCTTTCCGTCGAGCTCTATAAAATATATTGCACTCTTTGTATCAAGCGGAGAAAATACTCTCTTTAAATCATTTATGTATTCATCAGTATCTGTCTTCTCATTTCCAAGAAGGTTCCGGTACATAGAAGAAAGCTCGAGAACATCTGCCTTTTGTTTTTTCACATATTTATCATCTGATGCATACTGTGAAAGCTGCTCGCTTTCTTCAGGCGTAAGTGCCATCTGCTGCGTCCTTAGCACTGTCTTTGTAACAGCCTGTGAACTTGTTGGAAGGGATTTCGTCTTTTGAGAAACTGTTCTATATAGGGCCTCAGCCTTCTTCTCTATTATCCCTGCATATTCTGCATTATTCTGAAACTCCGCCGTATCCTCAACATACCCGCAAAGTCCATCAACAATCCGTCCGCCGAGCGTCTCCCATGCATTCTCGAGATAGAGCACTGCTTCACGTTCACCAACTGTTGTAGAAAGCACAACCGGCTGCATATAGAGTTCCCGTATGGTTTCCTTGTCTGCATAAAGCCACAGGTTGTCCAGAAATGTCATCATGAAGCCACCAATACCGTACCATTCCACTGTGGTTGCAAAGATGACGCCATCTGCATCCTTTATGGTCTGGGTAAGCGTAGAGACCTGATTCTTATATTCATAAATATTGTACCTCGACACTTCTACCCTGAGTTCTGAGAGCACAGAAGTCATTTTCTCAAGGACAAACAGGGTCGGATCATCAAGTCCTCCCCGGCCGCCATAGTATATATTTATTTTCATTAAATAATCCTCGCATAAGCTGAGTCTGTTAATGAACTTATCCTCATAACAAACCCTGCGTTAACTTATATAGCAATAAGATAAATATATACATTTCTTATTTTATTTTCAAGGTACTGTAAATTACTCTACATACTAGCAAATTTGTACTGTCAGCTCAGGATTACCATATTATGCAGCTTAAATAAATTTATATATGACATCCGCAAATGCAATCTCATCCATTCTGTTTAATTTCTGTAATTCTTTATAGGACAGGATTTCTCCATTTACAGTTGTTCCATTTGTTGAATTCAAATCCTCAATAAAATAATTTCCACCGTCTCTGGTAATCTTTGCATGATGTCTTGAAATAACATTGGAGTTTAAAACTAAATCATTATCCTTAGCGCTCGAGCCAATTTTAATAAGATCTTTGTTAATCACAAAATCTTCTTCATCTCCCGGTCCTTCATAAATCAGTTTTCCAATTGCTTCACTGCTGCTTGCAGATAACAGCACGGTCGGTTCATTTATTTCATCATCTTCATGATAAATGAAATCAACATCATCAAAGTCCTCTTCTTTTCGAGTGAACCGTCTGCCAGACTTTGCTGCTGTCTTTTCTTTAGATTTTGATATTTTATGAATTTTCTCCTTTTCAAAAACCTCTGGAACATCCTCTTCCTGTTGAGAATCTTCTTTTATTATTTTTCTTTCTTTTTTCTTTCCTAAAAATTTAGCCTTTAATTTTGAAATAAATCCTGATATTTCATCTCCGTCTTCATCATCATCAAATGAACTGAAGAAATCATTGTCGTCATTATCTTCTTCAAATAATCCAAATTCATCTTCATTTGATTTTTCTTCTTTTTGTGCGTGCTTTTTCCCTTTTTCTCTCTTATTAGATGATACCTTAGGCTTCTCTTCAGGCTCAGAATAATTATCCTCCTTTGGCTCAGTTTCTATCTTTACAACCTCGTCGGTCTCTTCATATTTTCTGACTTCGTCCATCAATCGATCAAGACAGAATTCATCACGCAGTGATATATCATACAGCCGATAAATTAACTCCACCATCCTCTGGTTTTCTTCACCTTCTTCAGAAGAGAATCTTGCACCAGTTCTCGCCTTATCTGTAAGGCTTTCAGTGATAGTAGAAAATCCATCCCTTTCCATATCCTTATCAAAGGGCATATAGCAAAGATAGACATTCAGGTTCTCACTATTCTGATCTAAAAAAAGGCTGTCCGGCGTAAGATATATATGACCTGGGTCTATCAGAAATTTTGCAATTCGACCGTATGCAAAGTTAATCGCTTCAAAAAGATTAATAATAAATTCAATTGAAATATTCTCTTCATCTAGATAATCATTCAGCGACCTTTTCCCACTGATATTGTACCAATATTGCTGCCTGGAATTTATCGCAGCAGAATAAAAATTTAAAATGCACCGCACATTATTTTCACGAAGCATAATATCTTCGTAAGTCTCTTCTCTTGGAGATCCTTCTACAACCATAAAGCTGCCCCGTGGATCTCTTTTATAACAAATCTCCATTTTTTACCTCATAGAAAATCAATAAAGTCCTTTCCTGCCGAAATCCATCTGAATGCACTAACTCCATCGAAATCCAATCCCGGATTTTCATTAATAAAGTCAATCGTCTCACTATAAATGCCAAAGCCCAGAAGAATCAAATCCATTATTATGAAAAGACATATTGGTACTACCATAGATGCTTCAACCGTGAATGAAGCATTAAATTCAATATTCTTCAAATGTGACCTCCATTAATAAGGACATATATTATTATTCCCGCTAGCACACATGGTGCAAACGGAAGCGTGACATCTTTCAGTTTTTCATGGTCAAATTTTCTGATTATGCAAAGAATAAGCCCTGCCAAAGCAGCAATAATACTTGAATACCATAGGATAATCATACTTCCGAAAAATCCCATAAACAGACCTACTACTACAAAAATAATGCCATCCCCTATACCAATTTTCTCTCTGGAAACTATTGCCACACCAATCAGGACAATCCCCATTCCTGCACCGAAAATCATCTCTGTAATAGAAAGTCTTTCATAGATGAAATGGGTAATAATAGCAAATACCATAAGACCAATCATAAGATAAAGAGGTATTTTTCTTTTTCTGATATCTATTACGCTTGCTGCTAACATTCCAACTAATAGTCCTGCTGTTTCCATATTTTCCCCTTTTCTGACAAATTTATGATATTCCAATTTTAATACAAACTTGTAACATCTACTGCTTCACACATTTAGCACATGCATGATATTTGCTTTCAGCATCTTCCTTCTTGATTCTGTTTATGGTCCTTTTTAACCCTGGACAGTCAAGCCTGGTATGGTAGCATTCTCCATCATCAGTAATATAATAAGAACCGTATCCCTTTCTTCCACAATACTGACAACTATAGTATTTATGTCCATTATTATTTCTCTCTGATGGGAGCGAAGCATCAGATACTGACCTGATAGAAAGCTTGAGATATGAGCAGTTCAGATCAGTATGGTAAGCTTCTCCATACTTTGTCACATATACATATTCTTCTGATTCATCATCCGCATCTTCAATATGGTATCCTGTAAATCTCTTCGCATATGCTCTCTGCGTTATGAGAAACCCCTTGTGGCCAAAATCCGGAGCAAGAGGAACCTTCATATAGTAACTGACAATGATTGTGACATCCTTATCAGTAACCTCTGTCTTCAGAAAATTGAAACCAGCAATCCCAAACTTCACAAATTGTATAGGCGTTTTATTTTGTGCAATCTTAGTTGTGGCAACCGCTGCAACAGAAAATGAATTTGGTTCCAGTGCCTGATGCCCCTCAAAATTTCCTCCACATACGCTGACAAGTTTTGCCGTATCATCAATTGCTTCCTTCACGCCATGCTGTACGCCAATGATTCTCATCATAAAAATGATTGCTATCATGGCATATAAAAACAATGGCATAATCAGTGCTGCTTCCAGGGAATAAGAGGCTTTCAAAAATTCATCATGGATTAGAGGCGCATGAAGGTATCTCTTCCGTCGAACGGGATATTTGTTCTTCACATCTTCTGTCTCGGGACATTCTCCGCTGGTTAGATTTGAGGAGATCGGAGGAAAATAGGGTTTATGGTTCGGTTCATTTTTCGCTTGATGATAAAAAGAAGCTGGAGTATGATCCTGATTTTCATTCAATGTTTTTCTCTTAGAATATCCATCCCTTAACCTTATTATTTTTTGCGCAAGAGACACCTTCATGCACCTCCCTTCCATAATGTTATTTATTGATATTTAAAGCTTTTATGATATGTTTCTATTCCGGTTCCAGTTTGTATGTCAGATAGCTTTTTTCCATTTCTTTTGGAAAATCATAAATGCTGACATCTCCATTCAGAAATAATACATAGGATAGAAATAAAGGTTTTGCCTGGTAATTCACATCTGCCTTCATACTGATTAGCATATTGTCAACACGGAAATTCTCGTAATGCTCTACGGACCGTATACTGTCTTCAATGACGTCCAGCGCCATATCAGATAATGTGCCTTCCGGTTTTAAGAAAATCATGATTTTCAGATAATCATCATAATCAATGCCTGTATCAGATTTCTTTGCTTTGGCACCCTTTACAAAGGATGAAGCAATTGTAAATATTGTGGTAGTCCAATCATCATTTCTCTTCATCAGGGGAACTTTTTCACCATCCATAATACTTCTGACATCCCTGACACTTTCCGCGAAAGCCCAGCTTTCAATAATTGCGGCCTCTATACCTTTTATTACTGCATCATTAAAGGTCCAGAATCCAAGCAATGTCGCAAGGCCTTTTGCCTGGCTTTTCTTATTGCTATCTGTAAGAAGAGAAATATTGTTTGCTGCCACCCTGAATGCGAGAATGGCTGCGACCATAGTCTTCAGGTTCTCCCTGTCATTATCCTTGCCAAAGATAAGATATTCCTGCTCATACTTAATCCCAGGATGATTAAGATGCTTTTCGTACGAGCTGAAATTCTCAAAAAGATAAAACTTAAATAATATTCCTTCCATCGTGCTGGGGCTTTCAATTTGTCCCGTGCCAGTTCGAAAGGATCTTTTCGATGGAAGATTGGAATGACTTTTTTTCTTATCAGACACTTCCTTTCCTTCGGGAATGAATGAATCTAATAAATCCTTCTTCTTAAATTCCGACTCGCTCTCCCTTGGGTCCTCTGCAGTGGAAAGTTTACTTAATTCTTCAGCACTGAGTTCATTTGTCGGCGCATTCTCGATATCTTCATCAGTAATTCCCTTTGAAGCATTCTGATACTGACTGGTCAGATCCTGAATTTCTTCAATTGCACTTTCAGCGACGTGCGTTCCCATAAATATCGCGGCTTCTTTGATAAAAGCTGCATTGCTATTATCTGTAAGCAGCGTGTATTCTGAAATCTCACTCCTTGAAGGTGCCTCCTGAAGAAAACTCACACCATCTGCTGTACCATTCAGTTCCATATTAGCTGAAAGTCTGCTTCCAACCTTTTTTATATCAAAAGCATCTTTTCCATAAGCCCCATCTACTCCGAGGATTCCATAATTCTCCCATAGCGGAATATTGTATTCGGCAAAAATGCTCTCAAATGAAAGTTCACTTGCCCTCGCAGACTGTGACTTCAAAGACATAAATCTCGCGACTTCAGAGAGTGTAAAGAAAAGTCCGCTTGTAAATACCAGAATCAGGCTTAGGAAAATTGTCAGGCTTCCCTTCAGTTTCTTCATTACACTTTTCCGGATTCAGACTTAATCTTCTTAAAAATATTATTAACGATCTGGGTAATCTGATTCTTAAATATAAGGACCAGGCTGATCAAAACAACGATAATTAATATTACTTCCACTGTTCCCATTCCATTTTCTTCGCTTAAAAATTCCTTTACCTTCATAAAATTCCTTCTTTCTT
>ONHZ01000018.1 GCA_900317755.1 uncultured Lachnospiraceae bacterium | reverse complement strand
TGCCGAGGACATGTATGAGGCAATCACTTCAGTTGCTGCTGAGCAGGACATTATCATCATGGCTGCTGCGATTGCGGATTTCAGACCTGCAAAGGTTGCAGATGAAAAAATTAAAAAGCAGGGGGCGTCTGTGGGAGACTCTGGAATTTCTCTTGAGATGGAGCCGACGAAGGACATATTGGCATTTTTAGGTTCAAAGAAGCCTGCTGGGCAGATACTCTGTGGCTTTTCCATGGAGACAGAGAATATGCTTGAGAATTCCAGAAAGAAGCTTGAGAAGAAGAATCTTGATCTCATAGTTGCTAATAATCTTAAGGATAAGGGCGCTGGTTTCAAGGTCGATACGAATCTTGTGACGATCATTACGAAGGACAGTGAGAAAGCACTGCCGCTGATGAGCAAGGATGAGGTGGCTGGGAAGATACTTGATACTATTGTCCAATTCTTTTGATTATTGATTTATTTCTATGATGAGTTGGCTAACACGGATGGCTGAAATGAACGATGTGTTAGCTGGTTTGAAAAAAAAAATTTGATAAACGGCTAACACAGACGGTGGAATAGGGGGATGTGTTAGCTGGTTTGAAAAAATAAATTTGATAAACGGCTAACACAGACAGCGGAATCAAGAGATGTGGTAGCTGATAAGAAAAAATGAAATTGGAAATTGGCTAACACAGATATGCGAATTTGCCAATGTATTAGCCACTTGGAAAAAATGAAATTGAATAGTGGCTAACACAGAATCTTGAATCGGGGAATGTGGTAGCTATTTTCAAATATTGAATTGAAACTGCTTGCACATTTATCTATAAAGTGCTACAGTACACTACGAATTGAATAGCGCTTCGAGGCAGGGTGAAATTCCCTATCGGTGGTAAAGTCCACAAGCTAAGAAATATTTCTGGTTTTGATGTATAGTGGCAGAATGTTTCAGGCACGAATCGGTGAAACTCCGATACCGACGGTATAGTCCGGATGAGAGAAGTTTGATTAATGAATTTATGTCCCTCGAAGTTGATGCTTCGAGGGATTTTTTTGTAGGCAACGAGCCAAGTAGCTCGATGCGTGCTTGCACGTAAATCGAGCTATTTGGCGACTGCAATCAGCGAAACGTCCGAAGGACGTGAGCGGCAGGCAACGAGCGAACTTTTGCGACTGCAATCAGCGAACGGCGGAGGCCGTGAGCGGTAATTACGATTAGCGAATGAAGTATACTGCAAGTGAGCATGGAGAATTATGACAGAAGATGAAATATATATGAAAAGGGCAATCGACATTGCCTGGGGCGGACTTGGAAAGGTAGATCCGAATCCGCTTGTTGGTGCTGTCGTTGTGAAAGATGGAGAGATTATTGCTGAGGGCTTTCATCAGGAAATCGGGCATTTTCATGCTGAACGAAATGCGCTCACATTCTGTCCAGATGACCTTGCGGAAGGCGCAGACCTTTATGTGACGCTTGAGCCTTGCTGCCATACTGGAAAGACACCGCCATGTACTGACATTATTATCAAGAAAAAAATACGCCGTGTTTTTGTCGGCGCAATGGATGTAAATCCACTTGTTGCTGGCAAGGGTGTTTCGATTTTGCGGGAGCATGGCATCGAAGTCCATACAGGAATTCTTGAGAAGGAATGCCTGAAGCAGAATGAAGTATTCTTTCATCACATGAGTACGAAGACGCCATTTGTAGTTTCAAAATTTGCTGAAACTTTGGATGGAAAAATTGCAACCGTGACTGGCGATTCCAGATGGATTTCCAGCGAGGAGTCTAGAGCATTTACGCATTTTGAAAGAATGCAGTATGTCGGAATTATGGCAGGCATTGGAACGGTGCTTGCTGATGATCCGATGCTGAATTGTAGACTCGCCGATATTATTGGAGAATTGGAAGATAGCCGTGTCGAGAGAAAAGGTTATGTATCAGATTCTGATGAAGATGAATATGCGAAATATGCCGAACTTTTAAAGGATGATGCTGTATTGCCAGAGCCTGATTGGAGAGAAATAATTTCAAGTGCGGGATTCAGAAAAAATCATTTGAAAGCATTTACTGAATATAAAGATCAGAATCTGTTGACGGTCTCTCAGAGTATGCCATTGACTTCTGATTCATATTCTTTCAGGAATCCAGTAAGAATTATCTGCGACTCGCATTTGAGAATTCCTGTAGATTGCAATCTTGTCAAGACAGCGAAAGAAATTCCGACGATTGTTGCATGCCTTGGAAAATATGATAGTGATTCAAGCGAAGGAGATGGCATGCCATCATCTAAAGAGGGTGACAGAGAATTCACTTTTGAAGATTCAAATGAGAAGAATGTGTCCAGTAAGATAGAGGCTTTGAAGGCAGCAGGTGTTGAGATAATTTTTCTTCCAGAGGGCTCGGATGGACACATTGATCTTCGAGTATTGATGACAGAATTGTACAAGAGAAATATCACATCCATTCTTCTTGAAGGTGGTGGAGAACTTCACTTTGCGGCACTTAAGGCTGGTATTGTAAATAAGATTGAAGCTTTTATTGCACCGAAGATTGTGGGCGGTTCTTCAGCAAAGTCTCCGGTTGAAGGTGAAGGAATTTCTGCACTTAAGGATGCTTTTGAATTAGCAAATATGAGCGTTCAGAAGATGGGGGAAGATATCCTTGTTACAGCGGATGTTGATCATTGATTATTAATGATTTGCCAGATGATATTGATTTATTTTTGCTGAAATGCAAGAAGAAAATTATCATTATTTTTCAATATATTTGTCGGTGGTGACTAGGTATATGGGCACCCAATAGAAAATAAGAAAGGACAAGATGTTCACAGGAATAGTTGAAGAAATTGGAACAATTGAAAATGTACGGCATGGGCCGAAGTCGGCTCTGCTCACGATAAGCGGCAAGAAGATTTTTGATGACCTAAAGGTCGGTGATTCAGTCTGCACGAATGGCGTCTGCCTGACAGCTACAACAGTCGAGGTAAATCCCGATGGTCATTCAGGAATCTTTACTGCAGATGTCATGAACGAGTCACTTTCGAGGTCGACACTTGGCGAGCTCATGAAGGGAAGCCATGTGAATCTGGAACGGGCACTCAGGCTTGACACGAGGCTTGGCGGACATATCGTTTCAGGGCACATTGATGGCGTTGGAAGAATCGCTTCGATGCATAGAGACGACATTGCGATTTGGTATGAGATCAAGGCTTCACCCGATATTTTGAAATATGTAGTTGAGAAAGGTTCGATTGCAATCGATGGTATTTCGCTCACGGTTGCTCGTGTCGGCGGCGGCGGATTTTCAGTCTCCATCATTCCGCACACGCAGGAAGAGACAGTGCTTTCCGAAAAGCATGTGAACTCGCATGTAAATCTTGAATGCGATGTCATCGGAAAGTATGTAGAGAAGCTGATAAGGACGGATGGCAACAGTCTGAAAATTATAGCCAGGACAGAAAAGAAGAGTATATAGATTGGCTATAAAACAGACCAAAGTGATGAAATTATAGCCAGACCAACAAAAAGTTATCAGGATAACAGCTATAAATAACATAATGAGTAAAAATTATTGCTGAATAATCTGATAAAGTAAGAAAGGATCATTCATGGACACAATAGAACAGGCACTTGAAGATTTGAGGATGGGCAAAATCATTCTCGTGACAGATGATCAGGACAGGGAAAATGAAGGTGACTTCATCTGTGCTGCGGAGTTTGCCACAACAGAGAATGTAAATATGATGGCATCAGTTGCAAAGGGGCTGATCTGCATGCCGATGTCAGAGGACTATGTCAGGAAACTTGAATTTCCTCAGATGGTCGTAAATAATACAGACAATCACGAGACAGCTTTTACGGTCTCAATCGATTATGATCAGACGACAACGGGAATTTCAGCAGAGGAGCGAGGCATGACAGCCCGCCACGTTGTTGCTGATGATGCAAAGGCAATGGACTTCAGACGTCCTGGCCACATGTTCCCGCTTCTTGCAAAGAAGAATGGCGTGCTTGAGAGAAACGGCCATACAGAAGCAACCGTTGATCTTCTCCGTTTAGCTGGCTTAAAGCAGGTCGGTCTCTGCTGCGAAATCATGAGAGATGATGGCACGATGATGCGTACGGAAGAACTCACAGAGCTTGCAAAGAAATACCATCTTACGATGATCACAATTCATGACCTTCAGGACTACAGGAAGCGTCATGAAAAGCTTGTCGAGTGCGTCGCACATCCACATCTTCCTACTGAATTTGGTGATTTCACGGCTTACGGTTACAGAAATATCTTAAATGGTGAGCATCATGTGGCACTAGTAAAGGGCGACATTGGCGACGGCCAGAATGTTCTCGTCAGGGTTCATTCAGAGTGTCTCACAG
Source organism: uncultured Lachnospiraceae bacterium (assembly GCA_900317755.1). Taxonomy (GTDB): domain Bacteria; phylum Bacillota; class Clostridia; order Lachnospirales; family Lachnospiraceae; genus RUG306. The sequence goes on along the minus strand of ONHZ01000018.1, from coordinate 35,745 downwards.
GAGATGTCTTCCATTCAATGAGATGTGACTGCGGAAACCAGCTTGCCACAGCAATGAAGATGGTTGAAAAGGAAGGACGTGGTATCGTCCTCTATATGAGGCAGGAAGGCCGTGGCATTGGCCTACTTAATAAACTGAAGGCATACGAGCTTCAGGACAAGGGCATGGATACGGTCGAGGCAAATCTTGCACTTGGCTTCCCTGAGGATATGAGAGAATATTACATCGGTGCGCAGATTCTGAAGGATCTTGGCGTAAAGACCATGCGACTTCTTACAAACAACCCAGACAAGATTTATCAGCTTGAAGATTTCGGCATGGAAATTGTCGAGCGAGTTCCAATTATTATGAAGCCTACGCCTTATGACGCATTCTATCTGAAGACAAAACAGGACAAGATGGGACATAAGCTCGATATGCCAGAATAATTGTTAAGTAATATTCTGACATATATTTTACACTAAAGGTAATAATAATCTTTTAGTAGTATGAGCAAATGCAATTGAAAATAATAACAAAATAGTTTGTTCAACTGCGGTGTTTGCAACAAGAAAATGCAATTGAAAAATAGTTTGACATTGAAAGTAATAAAAACAAAAAAGGAGTACAAAAAATGAACACATTCGAAGGAAAAATCGTAACAGAGCAGCCGATCAAGGTCGGTATCGTAGTAGCAAGATTTAATGAATTCATTACATCAAAGCTTCTTGGCGGATGCCTTGATACCTTAAAGAGACATAATGTAAAGGATGAGGACATCGATGTTGCATGGGTTCCAGGCGCATTTGAGATTCCGCTCATTGCAAAGAAGATGGCAGAGTCAAAGAAATATGATGCAGTAATCGCACTCGGTGCAGTCATCCGTGGTGCAACAAGCCATTTCGATTATGTATGCGCAGAGACATCAAAGGGCATCGCACAGGCTAGCCTCGAGTCAGGTATTCCAGTTATGTTTGGTGTTCTTACAACAGACACAATTGACCAGGCAATTGACCGTGCCGGTACAAAGTCAGGCAACAAGGGTTCTGATTGCGCAGAGGGTGCCATCGAGATGGTAAACCTCATCAGAAATATGGGCATCTGAAAAACAATCTGATTACCTAAATTCATATGCATTCTCCTTACTAAAAAAACATTAGCAAGGAGGATGCATTTTTTTGCAACATTTTCCTCCCTTCTTTCATCTAATGTATGTAAGGCAAAATCCGGATAGACCTTTCAAAAGGAGACTGGTATGGAACTCATTCAGAAGGCGATTGACAATGACGCTGATGCCTTCATTGAACTAATGAAACAGAATAATCAGATGATGTACAAGACGGCATTTTCCATTCTGAAAAATGAAGATGACTGTGCAGATGCCATACAGGAGACGATACTCGATTGTTTTGAAAATATTCATACGCTGAAGAAGCTAAAATATTTTAAAACCTGGCTGTGCCGGATTCTCATTAACAACTGTTATGAGATTCTAAGAAATAAGCGTGAAGCTCTTCCTGGTAATGACAAACTTGAAGCTGAGACTTATGACCAATATCCGTCTGATGACGGCTTCAATTGAAATTCCATCTGTTGTTCAGGAGAAGGAAGCAGAAGTATTTGAGAAAATTAGAAACGCAAGCGGAACTAGTACATCTACATCAGATGCAGGAGCACATTTCTTTGACAAAGCTGAATCACAGAGAGAAACTAGTACATCTACAATTGAAGCAGATACTTTGAATTCCGAGAAAAATAATTCAGGCAAAATCAGAAAATTCCACGTTAGAAGAAATATTTCAATTGGCATAGCTGCGGCATTTGCATTTTTCTGCATACTTATGATTTCAAATCCAGTCCTTGCGGAAGATGTACCAGTAATCGGTCATATTTTTGCACAGGTAGGTGAGAAGATGGGATTTGCAGGAGATTATTCTGATTATGCGAAACCTCTTTCTGATGAAAAATCATCGGAAGTCAGCACATCAAATACAGACACAACTGATTCAAAATATTCAAAGACCGTAGATGGAAATACGATTACGCTTTCAGAAGTGTACTGCAATGACAATGCACTATATGTCAGCATGGAAATAAAATCCAAGGACAAATTTCCAGACACATTAAAGTGGCCGGTTACTGGAAAACAGTATATTTTCCTTGATGGTCGTGACAGCACGATTTCTTTTTCCTTCTATGGGAATCCAGTGCATTTATATAATGCCGAGGTCGATGGAGAATTCCTTGATGAAAACACATATATTGGTGTTTTCAGATTTCCGTTTAAGGTATTAAAAGATGACCCTGATGCAAATCCAGAGCATCATGATGTCGCTGTACCAAAAGATTCTGAAATCACGGCAAGCCTTCATATTTCGGAAATTTACAGCTACCTCCCTGTAGAGGAACAGAAAAATGAGAGCGGTGTAAAATCTATCATAAATGATTCTAAGAACTGGTGGGTTGAAGGCCCCTGGGATTTTGAAATAAGCGCACAGGTTGATTCGTCAAAGACGATTGAAAAGACTGTAGGCAATGCAGAAGATTATGGCGTCATTACATTAAAGAAGAGTCCGTTTGAAATCACTGCGGATTATCAATTTACGAAACCGGATGATTACGCTTTTGCCATGCTTGATCAGAATGGAAAACTGCTTCTCAGGGGTGGCATCTTTGGTGCTGATTTGGAATCGTATCCAATAGCGGATTATGATACATCCGAAGTCACAGTTTATGTATTTGATTATGATAAGTTTTTCGATGACCTGAAGGGCAAGGGATTAACAGGTGAAGACATGAGAACACTATATGATCAAAATGCACTTTGGAAGGAGACGGTGGATCTATCTTCAAAATAATGCAAATTTTCGCTTTCTTTTTGAATTCATAGTATTAATATGAATTTCAACGCTATTTGCTATTGATTAAGGCGGCTTCGGCCGCCTTTTTTTGTAGGCAACGAGCCAAGTAGCTCGATGCGTGCTTGCACGTAAATCGAGCTATTTGGCGACTGCAATCAGCGAAATGTCCGAAGGACGTGAGCTGACAGCAGCGTGGCCGTATCGAGTAGGGAAGTTTATCTTCCCTACTCGATATAAATGTAAATGAATATTCTTGACATAGAAAGTTGCTACAGCAAACTTCCTTCAGAAAAATGTAAAAATACATATCTATTATCTTCATAAAAATGTAAAATGTGCCATAATTAGATGCGTAAATTGCATTATCAATTTGTTATATTTGTTTGATATTATCAAAAGAAAACTGTGGGGGAAAATATGCGATTATTAATAAAGCAGAGGGTGTTTGCACTTTCGGATACATATGATGTTTATGATGAAAATGGAACGCCGGTATTTTTTGTAAAAAATGAGCTTCTGTCTATTCTTCACCGGATCCATGTGAAGGATAAATCCGGCAGGGAAATTGGACAGATCAGGCAGAATTTCACATTGTTTTTTCCTGAATTTCAAATTTGGATAAATGGGCAGTATGCGGGAAAAGTAAGAGATGAGTTTTCCCTGCTCCGACCGAAATACTCAATCGACTACATGGGAATGCGATGTGAGGGTGACATCTTCGGATGGAATTATTCTGTATATCGCGGAATGCAGGAAGTCATGCATATTTCAAAGGAAATAATAAGCTGGGGCGATACGTATGCTATTGATATTGCAAGACCGGAGGATGAAATTATGGGACTTATGCTTGTGATTGCGATTGATGCGGCCAATTGCTCTCGAAGTGGTGATTCAAATTAATACTAAATAGGTACAACATTGTTGTTAGCAAGGTTTTTTCAGCAAGAGTTTATTATGAATTTGCCAAAATTATTTTTATTTTTTTGAATTTGCAAGGAGATGTAGTGCGTGTTATTATGTCTGAGGTAATGCTTTATGTTTGCAGATATTCATTGAAAGATAATATCTATTTTGAATAATTATTAATTTTATTGAACTGAGGAAATATTATGGGAAGATATCTAAATCCAGGCGCTGGAATGTACAAGGAAGCCCTTAATTCCAAAATCTATGTGGATAAAAGCCCAATTATTTCATATACAAATGAGTCAATTGGAACAAGGCAGAAATATATGTGCGTTTCAAGACCCAGAAGATTTGGAAAATCTATGACGGCTGAAATGCTTACTGCATATTACGACAAGACAGCAGATTCTGAAGAAATTTTTCAAAAACTAAAAATTGGAAAAATACCGGATGGATTGAAATTCTGTAATAAGTTTGACGTAATAAAGCTTAATATGCAGGAATTTCTTTCGAGAACCAATGAAATAAATAGTATGATTGAAAGAATAAAATTTGTCATACTTCGTGATATTGAGAGCGCTTATCCGGATATAAATTACCTTGATCATTCAGATTTAATTGATACTTTGTATGATGTATATAAGGCAGTCGATCGTCAATTTATTTTTATCATAGATGAATGGGATTGTATTTTTAGGGAATATAAGAATGACACCCTTGCTCAGACCAAATATCTGGATTTTCTAAGGGATTTATTTAAGGACAAAGAATATGTTGGATTAGTCTATATGACAGGAATTCTGCCAATCAAAAAATATGGTACTAATTCTGCATTAAATATGTTTACAGAATTTTCAATGGAAAATTCAGGACCTTTAGCTCAGTTTATTGGTTTTACTGAGACAGAGGTACAGGAGCTTTGTACTGAATATCATTTTGATTTTGAAGAATGCAAGGCATGGTATAATGGGTACTATTTTCCACAGTGCGGTGCAATCTATAATCCCAATTCTATTGTAAAGGCAATTCTTTTGCAGAGATTTGATGACTACTGGAATCAGACAGAGACTTATGATGCCCTTCGGATTTATATTGATATGAATTTTGATGGCTTAAAGGACTCGATCATTAAGCTCATGGCAGGTGAAAGGCAGGTCATTAATACAGGGAGCTTCCAAAATGATATGACTAATTTTTCGAATGCTGATGATGTTATGACGCTTCTCATTCATTTAGGGTATCTGGGATATGATATAGATACAAAGGAAGTATTTATTCCGAACAATGAGATCATGCAGGAATTCGTGACTGCTACAACAGCAAAGAATTCATGGGATGAAGTAATGAATTCGGTAAAAAAATCGGATGAACTTTTGAATGCTACTTGGAATTTAGATAATGGAAAAGTAGCAAATTATATCGAGAATGCTCATTTTGAAACCAGTCATCTTCAGTATAATGATGAGAATGCATTATCCTATACAATTTCATTAGCATATTATTCTGCAAGACAGTATTATACTGTGATAAGAGAACTTCCGGCTGGAAAAGGCTTTGCGGATCTTGCCTTTATCCCTAGAAAAAAATATTCAGACAAACCAGCGATGATTGTTGAATTGAAGTGGGATAAGTCTCAAAATACTGCAATTAATCAGATAAAGAATAATGAGTATCCAGAAGTTCTTTCAGAGTACAAGGACAATCTTCTTCTTGTTGGTATCAATTATGATAAAAAGACAAAAAATCACGAGTGCAGAATAGATAAAGTCTAATATGAATGACTCAGAGAAGAAACAGAAAATTAACAAGAAAAAACGGATATTATTCATATTAATATTTATCTGCTGCGCCTGCATTGTTGCGATTTTTGCAGTTGGCATTGCGACATCAAATAATGCAGGGAATGGTAATACGGGAAGCGGAAGTGCTGCTAGAGCGAGCGTGCATTCTGGAGCGCTTGGTTCGGACAGCGGCTCAAATATTGCAGCAGGCTTCGGGGGTGATTCAAGCGTATCAGATTCAGGTAGTGCTTCTGGAATAGTCGGCTCTGGAGTAAGTTCATATACAGGAGAATCGGTAGCCGAGAGTTCATCTCCCGAGACAATCACCCTTGCCTTCGCTGGCGACATCAATTTTGATGACAACTGGGTAAACATGCAGCATTATCATGCAATAGGCGATGACCTGAATGCCGTGATTGATCCTGTATTTCAGGATGAATTCAAGTCTGCCGATCTTGCCTGGATTAATAATGAATTCACATATTCAACTCGCGGTAGAGCGCTCTCTGGAAAGGCCTATACCTTCAAGGCGAATCCTTCAAATGTTCAAATTCTTAATACGCTAGGCATCGACATCGTCGGTCTTGCAAACAATCACATCTTTGACTATGGCGCTGATGCATTTTTAGATACGCTCACAACGCTTCAAAATGCAGGCATAGCATATGTCGGTGCAGGTATGAATTCTGACGAGGCATTCGCCCCGAAATACATGAAGGTAAAAGACCTGACGATTGGCTTCGTCGCAGCCTCAAGGGCAGAAAAAATAAAGTACACGCCCGAGGCGACTGCTGACAGCCCTGGCATTATGCTCTGCTATGATAATACGAATATTGACGCTTCAATAAAGGAAGCAGATGCCAAATCAGATTTTGTCGTTGTCCTTCCGCACTGGGGAGATGAATATTCAAATGCTGCAAACGATATCCAGAAAGCTGATGCGGCTGAATATATTGAGAACGGTGCAGATGTGGTAATAGGTGCGCATCCACATGTGCTGCAGGGGCTTGATGTCATTGATGGAAAGTACGTTGACTACAGTCTTGGTAATTTCTGGTTTAATGAGAAGACGCTCGACACAGAGATATGCGAGCTTGAAATCACATATGAAACTAGTGCGGAAAATAAAGTTTCGGCTGCAAGAGAATCTGGCAGTACTTCAGAAAAATCAGTATCAAAGGATAATGAAAATATTATATCCGTGAAGATGAAAATAATCCCAGGACAGCAGAAAAATTGTGAGACGAAGGCACTCACAGATGCATCTGAAAAGCGTGCATTATTTGATAGGCTCCAGTCATATTCTGATGGAATTACAATCGATGACGATGGCTACGTATCTAAGTAACTAAATGAAGAATGCCTCATCATCAAGGCAAATAAATCAGTAAATATCATTAGTGAAAAGGGTGATCTCTTGAAGAAATTAATAAATGTCCAGTATTTTGAAAATCACATCAGGCAGAATAAGAAGGTATTCATCTTGTTTACCATCTTAAGGATTTCAGTCATATTCGTGCTAATCCGGTCTCTGTTCCTGAAGAATTATGAGGGCGTTGGCATTAGTGCCTTTGTATTATTTTTATTCCTGATGCCAGCTATTTTGGAAAAGAACTTCAGGGTTGACATCCCGCCTCTTTTTGAATGCATCATCTATGCTTTTATTTATGCGGCAGAAATCTTAGGCGAAATTGATCATTTCTATGTGGCGATTCCAGGCTGGGATACGATGCTGCATACCTTGAATGGATTTCTCTGCGCAGCAGTTGGATTTTCACTCATTGATTTATTAAACCAGAGTTCAGTCAAAATAAATCTTTCGCCGCTATATTTAGCACTCTGCGCATTTTGTTTTTCGATGACGGTCGGCGTCTGCTGGGAGTTTATCGAGTGCGCTGGCGATCTGTTTTTCGGACAGGATATGCAGAAGGACTTTGTCGTGACATCGTTTAATTCCGTGTCGCTTGATCCGACACATCAGCAGCAGGTCGTTCATGTGAATAACATCACAGATACTGTGATTCACACGGCATCAGGCAAGACCTACACGATTGAGGGCGGCTATCTCGACATCGGAATCCTTGACACGATGAAGGATCTTTTCGTAAATTTCATTGGTGCATTGGTATTTTCCATTTTCGGATATTATTATGACAAGAACCATGCGAAGAAGGAACTGAATTCGACATCAGATAAAATTGTCGACGGGCTTCTGGTTCGAAGCGAAAATGGCATCAATAAATACGATATGTCAAATCATTACAGCGGACAAAATGGCACGGAAGATGGCGAGCATTTAAATGTGCCTGGCAAAGAGAAACATGCATTTAAACTCATGGCAGTCGATATGGATGGTACGCTTCTTAACAGCAAGAAGGAGGTAACGCCAAAAACTGCCAACGCAATTCAAACAGCGACAGATGAAGGAAAATACATTGTATTTTCAACCGGCCGCTGCATTTCAGAAATGAAGCCATATGCAGATGTACTTTCCATGATGCGATACGGTGTTCTTGAAAGCGGTGCGCTGCTCTATGATTTTACAGAAAAGAAAGTCCTCTATAAAAAGACTGTTCCAAAGAGCGAGACGGAGATTGTGTTGAACTTTGTCAAGGATTACGATGTGATGTTCCTTGTTTTTCTGGATGGGCAGTCCTTTATCGGCGAGCGTGAAATCAATCATCTTGAAGATTACCAAATGGGCGTCTACAAGACTCTTTATGATGAGGTCACGGAGCAGGTTTCTGACATGCGGGAATTTATTCTTTCGAAGGCCGGTGAACTTGAGAAGATCAATATTTATTTTCGCTCGAGAAAAGAGAGACAGGAGGTCTTTGAAAAAATGCGAGGACTCCCGCTTTCTATGGCATATTCAGAGCAGACTTCGCTTGAGGTTTCACCTGCTTCGACGACAAAGGGAACAGGGCTTTCGAGACTAATTGATTTATTGAACATAAATATCACAGAGACAATCGCAGTCGGTGATGCAGATAATGACATCGATATGATGCGCTTTGCAGGGCTTTCGATTGCAGTCGCAAATGCAAAGCAGCAGGTATTAAAGATTTCTGATGTAGTCGTCTCGGATAATGACCATGATGGCGTGGCGGAAGCGATTGAAAGATATCTATGCTAGTGCGAAATTGCATAAAATCTGCTATTATTTGCAAAACAATATTGCGTTCCAAATAATAAAATGATAATCAAGGTGCTTTGGTTTATTAACTATTTTTTGAAGTAATTTTTACATCATAAAATGGGGACAACCATTAGCACATGAAAATTATTATCAAAGGGGAAGCAATATGAAGAGAACGTTTGGAAAAGTTATGGCGGCTTTAGGGAGCCTTGCCATGTGTATGAGCCTTCTTTCAGGCTGTGTAAAGAGGATTGATGTGACAAAATATGAATTGCCTACGGAGGCTGCAAAATCTGATATAAAACTTGATCCTATCGATGGAATTTCAGATGATTTCATAAGGGGAATGGACGCATCAAGCGTGATCGTAGAAGAAAACAGTGGTGTAAAGTTCTATGATTTTGACGACAAGGAGCAGGATGTAATAAAGACGCTTGCCGAGTCGGGCGTGAATTATCTTCGAATCCGTGTCTGGAACGATCCTTATGACAAGGATGGAAACGGTTACGGCGGTGGCAACAATGATGTTGAGAAGGCAATAGAGCTTGGGACTCGCGCCACGAAATACGGCATGAAGGTAAATATCGATTTCCATTATTCTGATTTCTGGGCTGATCCAAAAAAGCAGTATGCTCCGAAGGCATGGGCGGATATGGACATTTCTGAAAAATCCGATGCGCTCTATGATTTCACAAAGAAAAGTCTTTCGAAGATTCTCGATGCCGGTGTGAATGTCGGGATGGTCCAGATTGGAAATGAAATAAACCATGGCATGTGCGGCGAGACCTCAATAGATAATGTCGCAACGCTATTAAAATCCGGCAGCCGGGCAGTCAGGGGAATTTCTGAAAAGTATAAAAAGGATATAAAGGTCACGATTCATTTTACTGACCTCGAGACATATTATAAAGTAAATAAATATGTGAAGATGCTTGCAGATAAGGGGCTCGATTACGATATTCTCGGGCTTTCCTATTATCCATACTGGCATGATGACATTGACAATATGAAGAAGGCACTTGAGAATCTCAAGGAAGCAACTGGCAAGGAGGTCTGCATCGTCGAGACAGCTTACCCATATACTTCAGAGGATGGCGACGGCTCGGGAAATTCCGTCAAAGGTACAGACGATATCTGCGACGGCTATCCTGCATCAGTTCAGGGGCAGGCTTCGATGATTCACGACATCTGCAAGGCTGCAAATGAAGGCGGTGCGCTTGGCGTATTCTACTGGGAAGGCACCTGGATTCCAGTCGGTCCGGCTTCTGACAAAGAGAATAATTCAAAACTCTGGGAAAAATATGGTTCTGGCTGGGCTAGTAGCTACGCTTCAGACTATGACCCAAAAGATGCAGGAAAATATTATGGCGGCTGCTCCTGGGAGAATCAAGCTATGTTTGATTTTGAAGGGCATCCGCTGGAGTCACTCAAAGTGTTCGAGTATTTGAGGTACGGTACAAAATGAAGACAGCATTCATCACAGGCGCATCCCGTGGCATCGGCAGAGCCTGTGCAGAAAAATTTGCCAGTGAGGGGTATTCCCTTGGACTCTGCTGCAAAAATAATATTGAGTCTCTTAATGATTTGAAAGCAGAACTTGAGCAGAAATATGGAATCGAGTGCCTGACATTTCAGGGTGATGTCTCAGATTATTCCTTTGCCGAAAAGTGCTCAAAAACTTTCCTGGAAAAATTTGGACGCATCGATGTCCTCATCAATAATGCCGCAATTTCTACATTCGAGCTTACGCAGGACATTTCTCCCGAAGAATGGAATGAAGTGATTGGTACAAATCTGAACAGTGTATTTTATTTCTCGAAGGTTTTTATTCCTACATTCATCCATCAGCAAAGCGGATCCATCATCAATGTTTCATCGATGTGGGGGCGGGCTGGGGCATCCTGTGAGGTCGCCTATTCTACATCGAAAGGCGGGATCAATGCCTTTACGATGGCACTGGCAAAAGAGCTTGCGCCAAGTAAAATTTCTGTGAATGCCATCGCGCCTGGTGTAGTTGATACTGAGATGAATAGTAGACTCACTTCGAAAGAAAAGGAAGAACTTGCAGAAGAAATTCCAATCGGTCGTTTTGCAGCACCAGAGGAAATAGCAGAGGATATTTTTTATATTATAGAGATGCCATACGTCACCGGTCAGATTATTGGGGCTGATGGGGGATATATTTGATTTTGAAAATCAACTGACACGAAGCCATAAGAAGGCATGCGTGTCAGTTTTTTGTTTTGACGCCGGTTAGTTTGCATGTTAATATTATTCTGTTAGTGATAAAGAATTTTTCTTCTTGAGGTAAACGCTATGGAAAAGGCATAAGTATATTTTACGGATTTCAGGACAAAGCTTGATGTCAGCCTTCCAATGAAGCTGCAGAAATTAATCAGGAAAGCTGGCATAAATACAATTGATATGGATGGCAAGTTCGTAGCCATCAAAATGCATTTTGGAGAACTTGGAAATCTTGCATACTTAAGACCAAATTATGCAAAGGCAGTAGCAGATGTGGTAAAGGAGAATGGCGGGCTTCCGTTTCTCACAGACTGCAATACGCTCTATCCAGGCAGCAGGAAAAATGCACTTGAACATCTCGACTGTGCAAACATCAATGGCTTTAATGCCATTACTACTGGCTGCCAGATTCTTATTGGTGATGGCCTTAGAGGAACAGATGACATTGAAGTTCCTGTAAGAAATGGCGAATACTGCAAGACTGCATTCATTGGCCGTGCAGTGATGGATGCGGATATATTTATTTCCCTCACACATTTCAAAGGACATGAGCAGGCAGGCTTCGGCGGCGCCATCAAGAATATTGGAATGGGCTGCGGCAGCCGTGCCGGAAAGATGCTTCAGCATCAGAGCGGTCATCCGCATGTTGATGAAGAGAAATGTCGTGGCTGTATGAGATGTGCAAGGGCTGCGGTCGTTGCATTGGCGCCTGCGCATTTGATGCCATTGCAAATGACAACTGGGATGCACCGCAGATGCTTGGAAGAAGAATGGCAGAATATACAATGGCTGTCTGTGACGGACGACCGTGTTTCCACATCAGCCTTATCACAGATGTTTCGCCGAACTGCGACTGCCATGGAGAAAATGATGCACCCATACTTCCCGACATCGGAATGCTCGCTTCATTTGATCCTGTTGCCCTCGATCAGGCCTGTGTAGATCTCTGCGAGAAAGCAACTCCTATCAGAAATTCACAGCTTGGCGACAATATGGCATTGTCAGATTTCCATGACCACGGTAATGTCTGGGAGAACAGCAACCCGAATGTTGCATGGAAGGAAACCCTCGATCATGCAGAAAAGATTGGTCTCGGAACAAGGGAATATGAATTGATTACGATGGAATGAAAATACTTCACTCGCAGTGAAGTTTTCCTCTGTGGCTTTACTATTTTGTTAACTTTCTGAGAGGTGTTTGAAAACTCGAGGTCGAAAATTTTGACCTCAAGCCTAGGAATAAATCTTGATGAAACATTATTTCCTTACTATAATGGAATTAAATGACAAAAGTAGTATTTATTGAATTTGAAAGGGGCTTTATTATGGAAAATACAGCTAAAAACTATAAGCTTTCAGATTTAAAGATTGGAATGCGGGTAAATGTAGAGGATTTATCATCAATATATAATACATGGATTATTCTTTATAAGCCAAAGAAAACACATTTTGAAGAAGATGGAATAATTGGTTTCATCGGAAGTGAGCCTAATTCTGAGTCTGATGCTTTATATACAAAGGACAACATTATCACTCCTGTTTACAATGACAGTACAGACTTGGAAGGAGATATTTTTGATGAAGAATGATTTCCTACAAATATATCTGAATGGGAAAAATGAATTCAGGACAAATGCAGAATTTTCTCTAAATGGATAAGAAAAAATTTCATTCAAAGCGCTATATGGAATTGGATAGTATATCTTTTAGACATGGTATCGACAACTTTCATTTACAAGATATAAAGATATTGATGCAGAGGTTATAGTTACATTTACAGATAATACAGCAGTAATAGGACGTATAGAATCTATCGATGATGAAGAGGAAAGCGGTATTGATGAGTTCGGGGCTTCTGCTTTTGCGAATTATGACAATGATGACGAGAGTGCCGTTATGCAGCCGCTTCTTGATCCTATGTACAAGATGATTATTGAGAACTTAGCTTCATCAATGAAAAACGCTAAAAGTGATTCTGTCAATATCGAACTTACGCTTGTAAAAGATGGAAGTAAATATAAAGTTTCAAAGGTTGATTTCACAAAGCTTTCTACTTATAATGTTCAATAGTAAGATAAATTTGTGTGATGGATTTTCAAAAGGCAGCCTAATTGAGTTGAAATAACTGAATAACATATAAATACTTTTCTATAAGTGAAGCTATGTGAAGGTTTCTTCACCGCTTCACTATTTTTTTATTTTCCGAACTGACACATTCTGTTCTAGACTTGATGTCGAAAAAATCGACATCAAGTTGGGGCGGTCGTAGAAAGTTGCCTAAGGCATTCACTGAGCAGGGTATTTATATGTTGATGACTGTGCTTCGTGGTGATCTAGCTGTAATGCAAAGTAAGGCTTAATACCGAAGTGCCGGAAAAAGAAATTTGTCATCCGCTACCTTAAAAGCTAATAAGATATTTATTGGGGAAATGTGATTCCTACAAATAAATTGGTTTGTGCAAATTGGAACTTGACATTATTCATTTATCTCATTATTATTGACGTAGGTCAACAAACAATACAATAGGAGCGATGGAATATGCCGGTATTTATCAGTGACAAACAAGACCTGACGTACCTAAATTGGAGAATAGGGAAAAATTCATCTGGTACGCCTGGAACTTTTCTGAAGGCAGAGGATACAGTCGATGGTGTGCATTATTATTACAAGCTTAGTGATTATGATAGGATGCGTGGCATAGTCGGGCACGAAAGTATAAACGAACTTATTGTGTCAAGACTGCTTGACGAAATAAACATTCCACATACCAATTATGATTTGATTAATGCGAACATCATTATTTATGAGTCGGAAATAAATAATGCATATGTTGCAGTTTCAAAAGATTTCAAAGAAAAGGGCGACAGGAAAATCGCCATGGACGAATATTTTGAAATTGAGCATGAGAAAGGCGAATCACCTATCGATTTTTGCGTCAGGATGGATTGGAAAAAATATCTTATTGACATGCTGATCTGCGATTTTCTGATATTAAACCGCGACAGGCATGGCGCAAATATTGAACTGATCATCAAAAAAGATGGCAAGGTCTTTCCGGCTCCGCTTTTTGATCATGGATTATCTCTTATGTGCAGGGCACAGACTGATGAAGAAGTAAAAAAATATGCTCCTCTCGAAGACAAAAGGGTTCAGTCATTCATTGGAGGAAACTCTGTTAAGGAGAATCTTAATATTTTTCCGAAAACTGATTTTTATGATATAGGGCAGCCTGATAATGAAAAAATAGAAAGAATAATGAAGGGGCTATCTGACCCTCTTGGTAAAGTACGATATAAAGCAATTTCCAAAATGATAAAGCTGAGGTGGGAAGCGTATGAAGATTTTCTCAATTCTTGATCAAAGTGAAGCTGCCTCAAAAGATAATGCATTCATATTTTACGACAAGGCGGCGAATCGTGGATATATCGAGATTTCCAGGAAATGTGATGAGAACGCTCTTCCTGCAGCACTCATGCTGCTTAAAAGAAAAGGAATCCTTACAATAAATAATGAGGTTACCCAGAAGTTCATCGAATCCCGCGTGGTTCCGAGGGACAGACAGAATATGCCTGAAATCATGGCAGAACTTCACATGAAGGAGTATGACCCATGGTTTCTTTTTGAATACCTTCACGGAAGATGTTCCCAGGATGACTGTTTTGTAAAAAATATTAATGAAGACAGTCTTCCAGATGAGATAAAGAAACGCTTAGAGAAACATATTTCAAAAGCATATGCACTTGATGACTTCAGGCTTTTTCTGATTTTTCAGAATGGGAAGACTGGCATCATAGACATAGAGAAAATACGAAGTTCTAATAGACATTTCAGACGTATATTTTCAGAAAAAAATTTTTTCGATGGATTCCTTATTGAAAAAAATGGATTCTCGATTTATTGGAACTGCGACACTGAAATTCTATATGATGAACTTTATGATTCTTCAAAGAAAAGTAATCTTACACATTCTGATATTTCAGAATTATTCAGGGCAAATCTTTGTGATACTGCAGAGGCCTGCGAAAAAATGCATGTTTCGAGGCAGTGGCTTGCCAAGCAGGAGAAACTGGACATTATTAAGAAAACTCCTCATAGCGTAATTTATGATATGTCTGATGTGAGGAAAGGGATGTCGTAATTTTTATTATTTTTTTGTAACCACTTCAGAAAAAATTCCGTATTCATTATTAGATAGACAAGATCAATTAATTGCTTGACATTATGAAAAGCCAAAAGCAATAATGATTTTGATAGTTAATGAATACGAATTTTTTTATTTTCAGGAGGAAACTATGAAAAAAGCGGGGAAGGTAATAATGGCGCTTGCGGCAGCAGTCGTCATATTCATGAGCGGATTTTTCACTGGTGACAGGATGAATCCAAATGGAAGCCTGTTTGCTGGCAGTGCGAGCCAGAATGGCAGCGGCGCAAGCACATCAGAAAGTAAAAACAGTTCCGGAAGTGGAAATGCTTCAGACAGCAAAACTAATAATACAGAAAAAAAGCGTCATAATGCTGGAAATTTATATAAGCTTGCAGGCTCAAAAAGGGCATACCAGAAATATATAAAGAAGCAGCTTAATGAACAGAAGAAGCATTATGGGTGGGATATCATGACTAATTCCACAGAGGATGCTACCACAGATGGTGCTGCTACAGAACAAAGTGCATCAACTGACGGAGTATCGACGACTTCCCAAAGCATGGACTATTCTACTACAAATACTATTGTCGATGGCGTTGATGAAGCCGACATCGTAAAGACCAACGGAAAGTATATTTTTAGGACACATGGTGAGTCTGTCAAAATCACAAAAGCGGATGGGACAAAGCTTTCCGCCTGCCCAGACATTGACATCATAAAGGATGTTCAGACCGCAGAAAATCAAGATAATATACATATTCCAGAGTCCATTTCAGATTCAATAGATTCTTCCGCAATTGAAATAAATGAGATGTTTTTGAGTAATGAAAAACTCATCCTCTTCGCATCTGTAAGCACTTCAGAGAAGTGGTCTGATTATGGCGTGGTATATGATGATGTGTATAGTACCGATGATAATCTTACATGGATTTTCTTCTATGACATCAGGAATCCTGAAAAGCCAGTTCTCACTGCAGCACAAAGCATGACAGGCGCCTATAATACTTCACGAATATTAGAAGATGGCACACTTCTTGTCTTTACGGAAAAATACATTGATGATGAGAGCTATTACCCACAGATCAATGATGAGGATATAGATGCAAATGCCATTTACCTGCCGGTGAAAGGCTTAGATCAGATCCTGCTGGCATCCTTTGACCTAAGTGGCGATTCAGTCAAAATAAAAGATGCATGCGCAATAGTAAATGACAATTATGATGCACAGTACTATGTCACAAACGACTCTCTGTTTCTTTATGGGAGTGATTATTCAAATAATATGACGGTTACGGATATTACTAGATTTTCACTCGGCAGCTTCATTGATGCAGTAGGAAATGCAACTGTTTCAGGAACGGTTCGGGATAAATTTGCTCTTCGTGAGATCGATGGAAATTTATTTATTCTTACAAGCACGAGCAACTGGAATAGCAGTGCAAATGCACTCTATGTCTATGATTCTAATATGAAGCGGATTGGCTCACTTACGGGAATCGCAAACGGAGAAATCATATATTCAGCAAGATACATAGGAAACATTGCCTACTTTGTCACCTATAAAAATATGGATCCGCTTTTTGCAGTCGATATTTCGGACCCGACAAATCCGAAGATGCTTGGGAATCTTGAAATCACAGGCTTTTCAGATTATCTTCATCCATGGGGGAAAGACCGGCTGGTAGGAATCGGGCAGGAAACAGATTCAGACACTGGCGAAAGTAAAGGCATCAAGATCACGATGTTTGATATCTCAGATCCGCTTGAGCTGAAGGTTCTTGGCAGCACGGTGATCGAAGGAAATTATTATTCTGATTCAGTAGATGACTACAAATCAATCCTTGCTTCGCCTGAGAAAAATATTCTTGGATTCTCATATGGAGGATATGACAAGGACTATACGAACTACCAAAGCACCTACGGATTCTATAGCTGGAATGAGGAGACGAAGCAGTTTGACACAGTAGCAGAGCATAGCCCTTCTTTTAATACTACGCCTGAATTCCGTGGACTTTACATAGGAGATGAACTCTATATTTCGATGAATGAAGGCATTCTTCCAGTCAGAGGGGAGGAGTTCTACTATTAAAGGTGTTTATACAAAAACAAAAATTACTTTGCATTATTCTTTACCACAAAGTATAATACCCTATTGTCATGGAAAAGGAAATTGCAAAGAAAAAAGAAAAGAATCTTCTGGAAGGGCCAATGGCCCTTCCTATTATTGCGTTTGCACTGCCGCTGGCACTTTCGAGCCTTCTTCAGCAGTTTTTTAACTCTGCAGATGTTGCAGTTGTTGGAAATTTTGCAGGCTCTGATGCGCTTGCCGCAGTTGGTGCAAATGTCGCCAATGTCGGCATATTTGTAAACTTCATCGTCGGTGCGAGCATAGGACCCAACGTAGTCATTGCAAGACTGATCGGGCAGGGCAGGCGCGCTGAAATAAACAAGGCTATTCACAGCATTATGCTTTTTGCAATAGAGCTGGGAATTATTATGCTTGGCATTGGTGAGGCACTCTCATACCCGCTCGTTGCATTCACGGGGACGCCATCAAATGTAGTAGGCGAGGCACTGGTATACCTTCGTATTTACCTTCTTGGGCTTCCTTTCATGGTCATTTACAACTTTGGCGCTGCCATCGTCCGAAGCAAAGGTGAGACCGTATTCCCGCTTATCTGCATGATTGTGACAGGCATTGTAAATGTCGCACTGAATTTCCTTTTTGTATTGGGATTTCATATTCCGGTTTCCGGCGTTGCCATCGCAACGACAATATCAAATGTGATTTCATCTATTATGATTATCATGTATTTGATGAGAGACAGGGCAGAATTCAAATTTTCATTCAGGAAACTGAAAAGTGTGAAGTCCGTCAATCACTCACTGATATGGATCGGATTTCCAGCCGGTATCCAGTCCATGGTTTTTTCGATTTCAAATGTATTTATCCAGACTGGCATCAACAGCTTCGGTGCACAGGCGATTGCCGGTTCTTCCATTGGGCTTAATTTTGAATATTACAGCTATGCATTTTCAACTGCATTTGCGCAGGCTGCCATTACTTATTATTCGCAGAATCTGGGTGCCAGGAAATATGACAGATGTAATAAGGCATTTCGCCTGTCACTTTTTGAAGGTCTGCTTTTTGGTGAAACACTTTCTTTAATATTTACAATCGGACGGGAATTTTTTACAAGATTTTATGCAAGTGCTCCTGAAGCACTAGCTTTTGCATGTGAGAGGATGATGCATGTTGAGATTCTTGAGGGTTTCACTGTAACCTATGAGGTCATGGCTGGCGTTCTCCGAAGCAGAGGCCATTCAATAGCACCAGCTGTCATCACGATTCTCTGGACTGTTATCTTCAGGATTGTCTGGATGATTATTGTCTTTCCATCGCTTCACAGCTTTGGAGAGCTTCTGGATGTTTATCCGATTTCCTGGTTCTTATGTTTTATTACACAGTATATTTATTATCGCTTTACTTTACAAAAGGATAAAAAAGTATAATAATAATTTTTATGATTGAGGCATAAATTCGGGGACTGAAATCTCGCAAAGTCAAGCATCGATTTTGTATGGAGTATTTGATTTTGGTTATCTCTATAGGAGATTAGCAAGGGGGACTTATGTCAAAACGTGTAAAGATTATCATTCTTGTTGCTGCAATTATCGGCGTGCTCTGTATCGGCGGCGGAGTTTTATACAGTAGGAATTCTGTCAGTCAGCAGTCTGCGAAAAGCAATAATGAAGAGAATATTTCAGGCAGTGAAGAAGCAGAAAATTCTTCCGGTGCATCATCAGGAGCACTGATTTCTTCTGGTATTGAAAATCCTTCCGGGCTTGAAAATAATTCCGGTGCTGAAAATCCATCTGGTATCAAGAGTGAAAACGAAATAAACCGTGACCTTCAGAATAAAGAAAAAGAACTGAAAACTGCCAAGGAAAAGACTGAAAAACAGCTTGAGGCAAAAAAGGCAGCAGAGGAACAGGCAGCAGCACAGAAGGCGGCGGAAGAACAGGCAGCTGCTGAACAGGCGGCTCAGGAACAGGCTGCTGTTCAGGCTGCACAGGCATCAACCTTTGATGCATCCGCTTCAAAAGCACAGATCCTATCTGGCGTGAATCAGCAGAGAGGAGCAAATGGCTTAGGCGGGCTTTCTGAGGATGGTGCACTTGACAGCATTGCAGATACAAGGGCAAAGGAGCTTGTTCAAAGCTTCAGCCATACGAGGCCGCAGGGCGGAGATGCATCTTCAGATGTTTTTGCAACAGGTGCAACAGCCTTTGGAGAGAATATTGCTGCCGGACAGTCTGACGGAAATGATGCTATGAACAGCTGGATGAATTCTTCAGGACACAGGGCAAATATTTTAAGCAGTGACTTCACAAAAATTGGAATCGGCGTCTATTACGATCCGAATTCTACCTGGAAGACATATTATGTTCAGGTATTTTCAAATTAAGATATCAAAGCAAATTCTTTTTATTGTACCAGATAGCATTTTATTTAGCTCGCAAACAAGGAGGCTCTTATGAAAGAATCGCTTAAAGATATCAGCATCCGGAATATTCTGAAGATTACCTTTGCAGGCATTGTCAATGCATTCGGAATCACAATTTTTCTGTACCCCGTGCATCTTTATGACAGCGGCATTTCAGGGACCTCCATGCTTCTTGCACAGGTGACGCCTGAACATTTTTCACTGTCACTTTTCCTTATTATTCTAAACATTCCGCTTTTTCTTTATGGCTTGAAAAAAGAGGGCATTGTCTTCACCATCTATTCAATTTATTCAGTGTTGAAGGTATTGACAGGGCAAAGAGTGCGATGATCATCACGACAAAGGATGAAGAGATTTCAAAGGCACTGATGAAAGAATTCGGCAGTGGTTCGACCATCATTGATGCAGAAGGCGGCTTTTCTAATTCTGAAAAGAAAATAATATATTTTGTTGTAAACCGTTTCCAGATTCCAAGGCTGAAGCAAATCGTATCAGCTATAGATAAGGAAGCTTATGTGACGATTTCTGAAGTTGCAGATATATATTCCCAGAATGCATAAGCTTACTACTTGACACAGCCAAGATATCTACGTTTATCTGAAGACAATTAAATGTACAATACATTCCACTATCATAAAGAACTAATGCAATAGATGTTAATTAGTGTTATAATTACTTTGTTTTTGCGTAGTATGTTATTTCGTTCTTGAATTATTCTGGGAGAAATGAATGAAAAGAATACTTATGCTCGAGGAAGGGTGGAAGCGTTTCATTACTTATGCCTGGACAATCGGAATAAATAGATATATAAAGGAAAATAATAAGGACTTTGTTCTTTATCAGATGCAGTCATGGGGCAACTGGAGCAAAAATAAAGATTTCAATTCTGGAGAATATGCTATCTTTGATCTTGCGGATTTCTCTAAATATGACGGCATTATCATAGATTTCACAAATTTCACGAATAAAGACAGACTTAATAATCTCATTTCGCAGATATCAGCGTCAGGGAAACCTGTAGTTTCTGTTGGATCAGAATCTCATGGATTTCATTATGTTGGTGCAGATGGCTACTGGGCAACGATGGAGATTATTAATCATCTTATAGATCAGCACCATTGTAAAAGTTTCTATTATGAGTATTGGGATTGCTTATACGCATGATGAATATTCAGAATTTGAATCTGATACAAAGACCAGTCTCGACAGGCTTTTTACCAGCGCAGACAAGCTGATGTACAAGGTAAAGGAAGAGCATCACGCTACGAGAAAGTGAGAGATATAGGAATTATTTATGGGAAAATTTTATGCCGTAAAAAAAGGCAGGGAAACCGGCATATTTCTGACCTGGGATGAGTGCTTTAAGCAGGTAAATAAATTCCCGGGGGCGATCTATAAAAGCTTCAAGACAAGGGCTGAAGCAGAGAATTTTATGTGTGCCGGTGGCAAAGCAGGAATGCATCATGCATCAGCTTCTTCTCATGTTTCGTCTTCTGGTACTATGCATTCATCATATCGTGCCACGTTGGGTGGTCATAAGGCATCAAAACCTACAGCATCATATTTCACATTTAATGGGCTGGGTTCATATTTTCCTACCTATCAGGAAGCCATAAAAGAGAAGAGTGCAGTGTGCAAAGCTGAGCCGGGCTATCCGGTATCGCTCCCCTGCAGAGAAGAAGCCGAGGCACTTTCAAAGGGTGAGTGGGAGAAATATCTTTCTGAAAATATTACTCCATTTTCTTTTGATGATGAAGTAGATGCCATATGTTTTTCAGATGGCTCATATGACGAAACTATGGATTCTTTTGAGCACGATTATGAGAAGTATGCTGCATCATTTGGCCTTGTCATCATTCTGAAATCAGGAAAGATGATTTCTGAAAGCGGCATCCTTCGTGCGAAAAACAACACTGTGACAGCGCGCATTATTTATGATGAACATGGAAAAGAAAAAATAAAAGATGAAATAGTCACTCCTGAAAATAAAGTCTGCTACATTCGAAGCGGAATGGCCGAAACTGCAGAGTGTGAGGGCGGGCATAGGGTTCTCGAGCTTTGCAGGGAATTAGGTCTTAAGAAAATCAGATTCATTGTCGATGCAGATAATATTCCAAATGCGATAAAGTATTATAAAGCTAAGCAGAATGCAGATTCACTTACAATCAGCCGTCTTGCATCCTATTATGCTGAAGAACCAATAGAGATTTCTGCTGAAAGCTTCAAAGAGAGAATCAGAAGCCACAAGGCGTACAAGATGAGTGACAGATTATTTTTGTACAGTGCAATGAATGATCTATGCGACGTGATGGCAAAGGCAGAGCTTCCTGCAAAGAGTGGAGCAAACATTCGGAAGGACAATCCAAACCTTCTTCGGATTGTTTCAAATCCGGATGGGAGATTTACGGCGAATCCAGAAAAGAGCGGGTTGTCAGATTGTATAAAGGATGTGCCGGCAAAAGAAAGAAGAAAGCTTACAAGAGAAATTGCAGGGCGGTTATTGCATTCGTGAACTGTAAAAAACCTTGCATTATGCCTTTATTTCTATTAAAATAGGAAAGATGTTTTTATTGAATTTAAGGAGGCTATATTTATGGCAGATGTTGTTGAAGCTGGTAAGATTTCAAACGGTCTTACAATACAGTTTGAAGGAAATCTTTGTGAAATTATTGAATTCCAGCATGTTAAGCCTGGTAAGGGTTCACCTTTCGTTAGAGTAAAGCTTAAGAATATTACTTCTGGTGGTGTGATCGAGCGTACTTTCCGTCCTACAGAGAAGCTTGAGAAGGCGATCATTGAGAGAAAAGATATGCAGTATCTTTACAATGACGGCGATCTTTATTACTACATGGATCCAGAGTCATACGAGCAGATTTCTCTCTCAAAGGAAGACGTCGGAGACGCTATGAAGTTCGTAAAGGACAACGAGACAGTTTCCATGAAGTCACATGATGGCAAGATTTTCGCAGTTGAACCGCCACTCTTCGTAGAGCTTGAGGTTACAAATACAGAGCCTGGCGTAAAGGGCAATACAGCTACAAACGCTACAAAGCCTGCTACACTTGAGACAGGCGCTGAGGTTTCAGTTCCTCTCTTCGTAAATAACGGCGACAAGATAAAGATTGATACGCGTACAGGCGAATATCTTTCAAGGGTTTGATTCATTCATGAATATTGATATTACATCAATAAAGTTAAAAGATCTTCTGGCAAATAGAGAAGTATTTCAGATTTTTGATGAGGAGTTTTCCGGAGCTATCTGGCTTGATGTTACCGCTCTGCTTAAGTCTGAAAGCACCCTGAATGATCTATACAAGGACAATACAGTGCCAAAGGAAGTGCTTGACAGAATCGTAAAACGGCTCACGATTAATGAGATGTCAGGCTCGGAGAACGTTGGAACTGGCAATTGATTTTTATTATTTATCCCGGACTATTATGTCCGGGCTTTTAGGTTGCAAAGGAGCAAGTTATGTTTGGAAAAAAGAAGAATAATTATTATCAGTCTGAAGTCCCTGTGAATCAGCCAGTGCAGAATTATGACAATTCAAAGGCATTGTCACAGATTCAGCAGTCCATTTCAGGTTCAGCAAGGACGCTCACCGAAAATGACAAAAAATCACTGGATGCTATTGATGGTATCAATGCATCATATGAAGACATCCTAGAGAAATTTAACGCATTGAATGATGAAATCGGTTCCTTCAATGAAAAGTTTGCTGCCATACATGATTCAGTTTCAAAGATTGATGGCATAGAAAATGATGTTTCTTCAAGCATTGATGCTTCAAAAAAGCAGATGGGCGTTCTAAAGGATGGCTCCTACAAATTCAGCGACTACTTCGAAAATATGGAGAAGGAATTTAATTCCTTCGGTGAGTCGATTCACAGCATAGCTGAGACTACCGGTCAGATTACCGGCATTGCAAACCAGGCAAACCTTTTAGCTCTTAATGCATCCATAGAGGCCGCACGTGCAGGTGAAGCAGGCCGTGGTTTTGCAGTAGTTGCCGAAGAAGAGAAAAACCTTTCTGAAAAGATCAAGGAGCTTGTTGGAAATGTTGATCAGGTACTGCAGGCTTTAGGGGAAAAGCAGGAAGCACTGAATGACAGTATCAAAAAAGTGAAAGATGCCATGGATATGAATCTCAGCAGCGTTGAGGCTGCAAGTGCAACACTTGACGATATTTCTTCTGCCACTTCAGAAATAGATTCAGTAAAGGCTGAAATTTCTGACTCGACGAATGAAGCTGCTGATGGCTTTGAGGCAATCGGAAGTGATTTTTCAAATCTTTCCGGTGGATTTGATGAGATAAGATCAAGTGTTTCTAATGCAAAAGATGCTGTATCTCAAAATGCGAAAGAAATAGAGAATATAGAAGGTCAGTGTACTGGAATACATGGCATTAATTGATTCATTAAAGGAAAAGATAGAAAAGCATTTCAAAAAAGATGAGAAAATCACAGGCTCGGAAGCAAAGAAAGAATTCATTATTCTTGCTGTTGTCGTTGTGATTTTTGGGACGCTGATCGGACTCTATTCCAGGCATCTCTCGAAGGGAACTATTGAGAATGCAATCCAGACGGAGAGCAGTGAAGCTTCCGGACAGGGTTCTAAATGAATGGAATACTAAGAATGCCCATTGACAAAAATTGTCAGTGGGCATTTTTGAATGTCTGTATATTAACCAAGCAGTTTCGTGACATCATCCGTGTCGTATGTTACGCTTCCGGAACCAGTCGTTTCAATACGGAATAAGGCATTTCCTGCAATATGTTCAGCGGCCTGTTCGAGATCACGACAGCCTGAAAAGTTCCTGTACATTTCAATGATCTTATCAACTGCGCTGTCTGTCACGATGCATTCTTCCGGCTTCATATCCATATGCCGTAAAATTTTTGGCAGTGAATAATCCTTAAATATTATCTTCTTTTCATCAGGCGTGTAGTCTGGAATATTTATGACTGCAAACCTCGATAACAGCGGTTTTGAAATCTTATCCAGATCATTTGCTGTGGCAATCGTATAGACGCCGTTTGTAGGAATCTGGCATTCCATATAGTTGTCAGTGAAGCCAAGATTGTCAAGAAGCGTAAGCAGGGTATCGGCTGGATTTCCATGCTGTCCCTCATGGTCTGATTTGTCAAGTTCGTTTATGATGAAGACAATGTTTGAACTGCCTGTCTCATAGAAAGCCTCCATGATTCTTCCGGGGTGGGCATTCGTATAAATTCTGGAAGTTCCGGTAAGTGCTTCCGGATCTCTGACCGTGCTCATGTCCAGAACAGCAAACGGAATCTTTAATATTTTTGCAACTGCATAAGCGATTCGGGATTTACCAGTGCCGGCGGGACCAGCAAGAAGAATTCCGTAAGCAGGAAGTGTATGGGTACGGTTTACCTGAATAATTGTCTCAATGACACGCTGCTTTACATTGTCAAGGCCGTAGAGCTCTTCATCGAGAATCTTTCTGGCATTGTCCGGGTCAATCGCTGCGAAGTTCTTTGAGCCGAATGAGACATTCAGCATCATGGAAAGCGCCTTCTTTGCATGGCGCTTTTCATCTGCGTCTGAAGACTGCTGGCCATAGGCTAATATATTTCTCTTTGCCCAGGCACGGATATTTTCAGGAAGTGAATTCCCTGCACAGTCCATGAACATGACGATATCTTCCATGGTCTGGAACGGCATGTCGATCGGCGCATCATCGTCCGTCGGCTGAATGATGGACGTGCGGAGGTGCTCAATTGTGAACTGCAGGAGATTGTTGTCGATTTCGGAATATGGAATCGCATTCACATTTTCATCATCTGAATCATTTTCGGGAGGAGTCTCTGCCTTTATCCTATATACCTGGAATTCGTTTCCAACGGTATTACCGGAGAGGCGGATATAGACGTGCTTTCTGCCAAGTGCATTGAACAGGTCTTCAAATCTTCTGTCAGCTGCAGCAATTTCTATTTTTTCAATCTGCTCATCATCGGCATATTCAAAAGCAAGTCCTCGCTGCGGATTCGTAAATGCACCATAGACATGGTGAGGCAAAGAAGACTTATCCTTTCTGTCAAAAATCATGAAGACACGGTAGTTTAATTCTGTTTCTTCCTGAGCTGGAAAGTCAGTGAAGAAGTCAGGCGTCATAATCTGCTTTGACTTCTGAACTGGGGCAGGAATGACGATACTCATGGTTTTAAGGATGTTGATGTATATATCAACATCAGCATCTGAGACACCTCCGCGCTTTTCAGCATCCTCTTCCCAGGATGTGAGCAGATTGTTTACATATTCCCTGTCTGCTTCCGGAGCTATTGCATATCCATTTTCACGAAGGATTGCTTCGATTTTGTTCATGTGCTTCTGACTACCTCATGTTGATGCATTTTGCATCATGATTATTATTTTTCGAGCTCTTTGTATAGATCCATGATAAGTTTCTCAGTTTTGTCCCAGCCGAGGCATGGATCTGTGATGGACTTTCCGTAGACCTCACCATCCGTAGGCTGGTTTCCATCCTCAAGGTAGCTCTCAATCATCAGGCCTTTTACAAGCTTCTTCAAAGAAGGATTCTCGTGACGGCTGTGCATGACATCCTTAGCGATACGGATCTGCTCTTTGTATTTCTTGCCGGAATTTGAATGATTGCAGTCGACGATAATGGCAGGATTCTTAAGATCAGACTTTGCATAGAGATCTTTTACCCTGTCGAGATCCTCGTAGTGGTAATTCGGCATTGAATTTCCATATTTATCAACATAGCCACGTAGAATAACATGTGAGAGAGGATTTCCCGGCGTCTGGACTTCCCAGCCGCGGTAAACGAATTTCTGTGGAGCCTGTGCGGCAACAATCGCATTCATCATGACCGAGAGATCGCCCTCGGTAGGATTCTTCATGCCGGCAGGGATGCCGATTCCGGATGCTGTCATTCTGTGCAGCTGATCCTCTACAGAACGCGCACCGATTGCAACATATGATAATAGGTCAGAAAGATACCTGTGGTTTTCCGGATAAAGCATTTCCTCTGCGCAGGTGAACTCAGTACTTTTTATTACATCCATGTGGAGCTTTCTGATGGCGATGATGCCGGCAAGCATGTCTTCACCCTTGTTCGGATCTGGCTGGTGAAGCATCCCCTTGTAGCCGATGCCCTTTGTACGAGGTTTATTTGTATAGACTCTTGGAATGATAAAAATACGGTCAGAGACCTTGTCATAAACTTTCCTCAGTCTCTCCATATAGTCAAGGACAGCATCCTCGCGGTCAGCTGAGCACGGTCCAATGATGAGAAGAAATTTGTCTGATTTTCCTTCGAAGATTTCCCTGATCTCATTGTCTCTGTTATCCTTGATTACTTTGTACTTTCCTTCAAGAGGAAACTGCTCCTTTATCTCCTGTGGTGTTGGCAGCTTCCTGATGAGTTCCATATCCATGTCCATGATTTTCTTTTCCCTTTCAATTCGTGATTTGGCTTTTCTGCCGCTGATATTATATTTTTCTTTGCGGCCTTTTTCAAGGGTGTCAGGGGGGGTGTCAGGGGGACGGTTCTTAATGACACCTTTTTCACAATGTTAACTGCTTAATATCCGAAATAAAAAGGTGTCAATGAGAACCGTCCCCCTGACACCCCAAGAACCGTCCCCCTGACACCCCCCTGACACCTTATAGTAATCTGTATCCGCCCAGTACCGGCTCAACCTTCAGTGTCTTTACTGCATCATCATATCCCATCAGCATCCGCCATTTTGTCTTTTCTTTTGAGACCTCCATTGTGTCTCCCAGGACGCCTGCATCACTCGGATAAATTTCATGGATTTTGAGTTTTGAAGTATCAATTCCCTCGAAGGATGTTTCATGCCTCTTGATCTCTGTTTTATCATCTATTGTTCTGAGATGCACAATGATGATTTCTTTGTAGCCCGAATCAACGAGTGGCTTTACTGGCATATTGTCAAGCGCACCGCCATCATAATATGAATAAATGCCGATTTTCTTTGGCGGGTATGCAAATGGGACCGCAGATGAAGCCAGACAGTATTCTTTTATTTCGTAAAATGATTTTCCCTTAAGGCTTACTACTTCTTTCACGAGAGGAAGGTGGTAGTCATTTTCAAATGTGGCAGCGGCATCGATTCTGCAGGTCGTAAGATAGGCATATTTCATCCTGTCAAATAATCCGTCTTTTTTATAAATATTTTCAGTAATCAGCTTCTCGATGCCCTTTTGTGAATATTTTGCAGTAGTTCCAAGAAAGTCATTGTTCACGGCCCGTATTTTGTCAACAAACTTCGGCTTCTTGCTTTCATCTTCATCTGAAGAAAAGACATCATTCGGAACAGTAAAATCTTCCTGCGTTGCATTTTCCCATGCCTCTACTGCTTTGTCATAATCATTCTGTGCAAATAAAAGTGCATTAATTGAGCCAATCGAAGCACCGGAGATCCCTGTGATTTTTTTATCGAGATGATATTTGCGGAGGTATTTCCATACGCCGATCTGGTATGCGCCCTTTCCTCCGCCTCCGCAGAGAACCAGACCTATCTCTCCCTGTTTATTTAGAAAATAATCTTTTATATTCAAGAACAGCCTCACAAATGTTTATACAAATAATTTCAATACTGATAGTATATCTTAAAATTTTAGGTTGTACATTTTCAATAATTTCGTTTTGTAGTTCTATATATGATATAATATGATTGTCCATTATTATCGGGGTTATCAATATGGAGAATAATTATGAGACAGGATGAAAAGAATGGGGTAATGCCATCAGGAAATTCAGAATCCGACAAGCAAAAGGAAGACGAGCCTGAGCGTGAAGAACTTCAGAATACGGAAGACGAGCCTGAGCGTAAAGAGCCGAAGAGCACGGATGCTGAACCTGTTGATGTCTCGTCAAAGGAAAAAACGGATCCGTCAGAGCAGAAGATTCATGACATACTTAAGCAGTATGGCTGGACGATGTATACGGACAGTGAATCTGGCAGAATTTATATTGACAGACCTGGAGAAAATCCACCTGCGGACAATGGGGCTGTTTCGCAGAGCGGGCTTTTTCATAAGCGAAAAAAAAGAAGTGCTGAAGAAATTAATTACATGATTTTACGGGTGGTAAGGGTCATTATTATCGTGATTAATTGCTGCATTTTCCCCGTGTGCATTTTTTATGCAATAAAGACAGTGCTTGCGTTCAATCTGAGATCTTTGATTTATGCTGCTTTTATTTTGATGGCATCTTACTTTGTGAATCCATTCTCGATCATAAAAACAGTGTGTCCACCACTTACAGATTATATTAGAGATTACTGTATTGCGCTGGCAATTTATTTTATGGGTGTAATGGTATATGCATTATATTAATGGAAAGAATGATAAATGTCTGAATTACTTGATTTAATAAAAAAGAAAAGAGTTTATTTTGATGGTGCGACTGGCACCATATTACAGAGGGAAGGCTTGAAGCCGGGAGAGAATCCAGAGGAATGGAATCTACATAAGCCTGATAAAATCATCGCACTTCATGAAGGGTATCTGAAGGCGGGATCGAATATTATCCTTGCAAATACCTTCGGTGCAAATCCAATCAAATTTCCTGAAAATTATGAAGAAGTAATTCAGGCTGCCATGAAGCTTGGCAGGAAGGCAATCGAGAATGTTGGAGAGCCTGAGAAATTTCTGGCACTTGACATTGGTTCCTGCGGGAAGCTTCTTGAACCGATCGGCGATCTTCCTTTTGAAGACGCAATTGAATTATTTTCAAAAATTGTCCGTGCAGGTGCGCCTTCCGCTGATGTCATTGTGATCGAGACAATGAACGACTCTTATGAGACGAAAGCTGCGGTCATCGCCGCAAAAGAAAATTCCGACCTGCCTGTTTTCGTCACAAATGTCTATGATGAAAATTCGCTTACGATGACTGGCTCTTCTCCTGAGGTCATGACGGCAATGCTCGAAGGCCTTGGCGTCGATGCGCTCGGAATGAACTGCTCACTTGGACCAAAGCAGATGGTCGACATCGTGCCAAGGTTTGCCAAGGTAAGTTCCACGCCTATTATTGTAAATCCTAATGCCGGACTTCCATCGACTGATGAAAATGGAAATACAGTTTATGATGTCGGACCGGATGAGTTTGCAGAATGCATGAAGAAAATTGCAGAGGCAGGCGCGACAATCCTTGGCGGCTGCTGCGGCACGGATACAGAATACATCAGAAAAGAAATTGAAGAGACAAAAGATGTTCCCTTTGTCTATCCTTCAAAGAAAAATATTTCCGTCATCACATCATCACAGAAGGCAGTTTACTTTGGTGGAAAGACGGTGCTGATTGGCGAGAGGATAAATCCGACAGGAAAGAAGCGTTTCAAGCAGGCGCTCCGCGACCACGACATGGACTACATCATTGATGAGGCAATGAAGCAGCAGGAGGCCGGTGCTGAGGTTCTCGATGTAAATGTCGGACTTCCTGAAATTGACGAAGACAAAATGATGCAGGAAACTGTTTCTGAGCTCATGTCGATTACAGATCTGCCGCTTCAGATTGATACCGGAGATGCTGCCGCAATGGAGCATGCGCTTCGCATGTATAATGGCAAGGCGATGGTGAATTCTGTCAATGCGAAAGACGAAGTTATGGACAAAATTTTCCCGCTCGTTAAGAAATATGGCGGTTTTGTCGTAGGTCTTACGATTGGAGAAAACGGAGTTCCAAAGACTGCTGATGAGAGAGTTGCTCTTGCAAAGCATATTTATGAAAAAGCAGAAGAATACGGGATTTCAAAAAATGATATTATCATTGATCCGCTTGCCATGACGATTTCTGCGGATGACCAGGCAGGTGTTGCAACGCTCGACAGCGTGAAGAGAATTCATGATGAGCTTCATGGCCTTACGTCGCTTGGTATTTCAAATGTCAGCTTCGGCCTTCCGGACAGGATGTATCTCACCTCGATTTTCTTTACGATGGCGATGGAAGACGGGCTTTCCGCTGCCATTATGAATCCGTTTGCAAAGGAAATGATGAATGCATATTTCTCTTTCAATGCCCTGAAGGGCAGGGACAAGATGTGCATGGATTATCTTTCGAATGCAGAAAAGAAGGAAGCAGAGAAAGAAAATTCAATTAATGAAAAGAGCACTGAGAAAATAAAGGGCGCGGTTTCGGAACTTGTTGCGGCGCTTTCCGAGGCTGGGATTTCCGGAATCAATATTTCTGGTGGTGCAGTCGGCGGAGGAAATAATGCCGGAGGTACTGGAAAGTCTGCAGCTGGCGGCATAGGAAATAATGCCGGTGGAAGCGACAAAGAAAATGCGTCAGCAGGTGATTCAGCTGTTTCAGGAAATGGCAAATTCGAAGATCTTCAGAATGCCATCATAAAAGGTCTTTCAAACAAGGCAAA
Organism: uncultured Lachnospiraceae bacterium; assembly: GCA_900317755.1. Classification (GTDB taxonomy): domain Bacteria; phylum Bacillota; class Clostridia; order Lachnospirales; family Lachnospiraceae; genus RUG306. The sequence continues at coordinate 4,789 of ONHZ01000018.1, read as the reverse complement.
GACATTTACTGAAAACTACATAAAGAATGGCACAGATTCACTTGATATCGTAAATGGAGCAGTAATTCCTGCACTCAATGTCGTAGGCGATGGCTTCGAGAAGAAGACATTATTCCTGCCGAATCTTCTGATGGCAGCTGAGGCTGCACAGGCAAGCTTTGCGGTCATAAAGGATGATATGGCGAAGCACGGCTCATCCACAAAAGGACCGAAGATTATTATGGCGACTGTCAAGGGCGATGTCCACGATATTGGAAAAAATATTGTGAAGGTCATCCTTGAAAATTACGGTTATGATGTTATAGACTTGGGTAAGGATGTTGCACCGGCGAAGGTTGTCGAGTGCGCAAAAGAAAATGATGTAAAGCTCGTCGGGCTTTCAGCACTCATGACGACTACGGTGCCATCGATGGAAGAGACGATAAAGCAGCTGCACGAGCAGAGCCCTGATACGAAGATTATGGTTGGCGGCGCCGTCATGAATGAAGATTATGCGAAGATGATTCATGCGGACTTCTACACGAAAGATGCCATGGCGTCGGTGGCTGTCGCACAGGAAGTTTTTGGATAGAAAGGCAAAATAATGATAAACCAGAAGTATAAAGAGAGATTAAATAATAAGAACGTCATCAGGAATCTGGCAGAGTTTGCACAGAAGCGGGGCAAGGAAATCGGATATGAGAATGTATTTGATTACTCACTTGGAAATCCTTCTGTACCGGTTGCGGATGATTTTACAAAGACGGTGATCAATATGTATGAGACAAAGGATTCTGCATATCTGCATGGATATAGCCCGATCCTCGGAATTACTGATGTAAGGGAGAAGATTGCTGCAAGCCTTAATAAGAGGTTTGGCATGGAGTATTCTTTCACACATATTTTCCCGACGACTGGTGCAGCAGGTGCGATTGCACATGCCGTTAGGGCAGTGACAACTCCGGGTGATACGGTCATTACTTTTGCCCCATATTTCCCTGAGTACAATCCATATGTCGAGGATACTGGTGCGCATTTAAAAGTCGTTCCGCCTGAGACAAAGGATTTTCAGATTAATTTCGAGAAGTTCGAAGAGATGCTTGATGAGACGGTTGCAGCAGTTCTTGTAAATACGCCGAACAATCCATCAGGCGCAATGTATTCTGAAGAGACGCTGAAGACACTTGCAGACATTCTTCTTGCTGCAGAGAAAAAATATGCTCACGAGATTTTCCTGATCAGCGATGAGCCATACCGTGAGATCGTATTTGATGGAAAGGCATTTGCCTATCCTGCAAAGTATTATGATAATACGCTCACATGCTATTCATTTTCAAAATCGCTTTCACTTCCTGGTGAAAGAATCGGATATATCGCCGTAAATCCAAGAGCAAAGGATGCAGATATTCTGACAGCTATCTTCGGACAGATCAGCCGGGGAATCGGTCACAACTGCCCGTCATCTACGATGCAGAGAGCAGTTGCAGAAGTCATCGACGAGACAAGCGACCTTTCCGTGTACGAGAAAAACATGAACATCCTCTACGACGAACTCGTAAAGCTTGGCTTCACAGTCGTCCGCCCGGACGGTACCTTCTACATATTCCCGAAGGCGCTCGAGGATGATTCTGTAGCCTTCTGCAAGAAAGCGACAAACTACGACCTCGTTCTCGTTCCAGCTGACAACTTCGGCTGCCCAGGATATTTTAGAATGGCATATTGTATTGATACTGAGAAAGTAGAAAGATCACTTCCTGCACTTGAAGAATTTGTCAAGAACGAATATGGTGCTTGATGCAGACAAGCGCGAGCAAAAATCCATGAGGCGAGAGACGACTCGCACGTGATAGTTTTGTGTCTTCGGGAGCGTAAATGATTATCAATTATGTTAATCGAGGATCTACATAGTCATCCTGAACTCCGGCACGACGCTCAGCGAGCTTTATTTCTTTCTTATTTTTGTACATCATTTCATCTGCACGCTTCAGAACGGATTCGAAGTTCTGGTCAGTATTTGGAATATTTTCCAAATACATTTTTTATTGTTTCTGCTGCTGCTTTAATATATTTATCACCATCGATATGTCCCTGTTGGTCATTGACACGCTTTAAATTATTCAGATCCATGGAGATGATGGTGTAGATTTCACTTTTGTCAATTGAGTCGGCATCATCAATGAAAGCAGTGTGATTGTACATATTTGTCATCATGTCCGTAATAGAAAGTTTTTGATAATAGGAAGCCTGCTGGCCGATTTGAACCTCCTTTATCATATTTAGAATATTGATAAAAATCAGAGTGACAAGGTAAATGGTAAATCCAATACGAATCATCACCTCGTCATAGTTTACGCCATCGACAAAATAATATCTCAATATATCAATCAGGCAGAAGCTTGCACAGATTGAAAGCCCGATGACATTTGCAAGCGTGGTTCTTTGGAATCCATGATGGATGAATTTGTAAATCACACCAGTAATTGCATAGATCCCGCATAGAAGAATCGAGATATGCGTAAGGATTGCAGACTGTTTCAGATCACACACGTGGGTCTCAAGGAGAATAATGCATAGAATTGATTCAATAAAAGAATAAGTAATCAGTACTTTATAAATGTGTCTGTCTTCCGGGAAAAAAGTTTCCTTGATATATATGTCAAATGGCACGGAAATCAGCATAAGAATGAAAAATGATATGGAAGAAAGTACGACCTGGTTTGAAACCATAAGCTGTACGCTTGATGCATTGACAAATTCATACAGTCCGAAAAGAATCGTGACAATAGCAATATAGATCATGTCTCTTACACTCTTAGATTTGTTTTTCATCAGGAAGAAACAGATTAATACCAGGATACCTGATATGATATTCAGAGTACCTATAGCAAAATGAGATTTTGAGTCTAGGTAAAGCGAATAAATAAGCGCAGATTTTTCACCGGCATAAAAGATCGGCTCATCCATCCGGACATCATCATAAAGCGCAGTTGTCACTACCTTGATTGGATTTTTATTATCTTTTATATTGCAGAAAACCCATTTGTAGCCTGTTGTATGGCCGACTAAAGTGCTTTCAGCGGTAAGGTCGTAAATTATTCTGTCGCCGCTGTAGATTTTGATGTCATGGTGTCTCTCGTGGAAAATAAGTGTAGAGCCATTCTTCAAAATATCATCCGCATGAAAATAATAGGTCTTTGTAAGACCGTCTTTTGATATGTCTTCTTTGTACTGATGAATGGGAATTTTGCCAGAGGGAAAAACTTCTTCAGAATTCGTTTTTCCCTGACCAAGAAGGGTAGCAGAAAGAACAATAATGACAAATACTGCCATCATAATGTAATAAAGAATATTTATTTTTTTTCGCTCATTATTTTCCATGAGAAATATATCTTCTCTGCAAGCTTGTTAATCAATTGAATTTTATTTTATCATAAATTATAATCTTGAGGAATATTATTTCAAAATAAGATGTATTCCGACTAATGCAATGCCTATGATATTTTCATCATGGCATTTGATATAGTTTGGAAAAAATAATGAATTATTTTTTGGAGGCAATGATTGATGGAAGCAAGAATAAAAGATGAGTCGCTGTATCCTTCAGGGGACAGAAAGATTGACTGGGTGAGAAAGAACTGCCCGCTTCTCCGTGGACTTGAGGATGATTTTTCAAAGGAGAAGCCGTTTACCGGAATTAGGATCGCTCTTTCCATTCATCTTGAGGCAAAGACGGCATACCTCTGCAAGGTGCTTGCAGCAGGCGGTGCTGAAATGTATATATCAGGTTCAAATCCGCTTTCCACACAGGATGATGTAGCGGCTTCCCTCGTACACAGCGGACTTTCTGTTTTCGCACACCACGGCTGCACAATGGAAGAATATGAGGCGGATCTCGAAACTGTCCTTTCACATCACTGCAACATTATCATCGACGATGGCGGCGACCTCGTAAACATTCTTCATACGAAGATGACGGATGAACTTCCCTATGTCATCGGTGGCTGCGAGGAGACCACGACTGGCATCATCAGGCTGAAGGCTATGGCAAATGAAGGTAAGCTCAGGTTCCCTATGGTCATGGTAAATGACGCAGATTGCAAGCATCTTTTCGACAACAGATATGGCACAGGCCAGTCTGTATGGGATGGAATCAACCGCACGACAAACCTTATCGTTGCCGGAAAGACTGTCGTAGTCGCAGGCTATGGCTGGTGCGGCAAGGGCGTTTCTATGCGTGCAAAGGGCTTCGGTGCAAAGGTCATCATCACGGAGGTTGATCCGATCAAGGCAATTGAAGCCGTCATGGATGGCTTCACTGTAATGCCAATGAGACAGGCGGCTAAAGTAGGCGATTTCTTTATCACAGTCACAGGTGACAAGGACATCATCACAAAGGAAGATTTTCTTGAGATGAAGAATGGTGCCATCCTCTGCAACGCAGGACACTTTGACTGTGAGGTCGATATGGCTGGCCTTCGCAAGATGGCGCTCTCAACGATCGACCAGAGACAGAATATCGTAGGTTACGAAGTCCGCAAGGGAGTATTCGTATATGTCCTCGGCGAAGGTCGCCTTGTAAACCTCGCCTGCGGCGATGGACACCCGGCAGAAATCATGGATATGAGCTTCGCCATCCAGGCGCTCTCAGCAAAATATCTTGTTGAGCACAAGGATGATATTAAAGAGAAGCTCATCAAGGTTCCACGCGAAGTTGACCTCATGGTTGCAGAACGAAAGCTAAACTCGCTCGGTGTCGAAATCGACCACCTGACGCAGGAGCAACAGGATTATCTCAGCAAGTCACAGATTT
>ONHZ01000013.1 GCA_900317755.1 uncultured Lachnospiraceae bacterium | reverse complement strand
AGATCCGGAGGGCCATCCCAAGGCGGATGAGAAGCGATACACTAAGGCGAATCGGTTCGCTTGCTGTATGAAGTTTTGAGGGTACGTCCTTTTTTATACCGGAAGCAATACTTCCGGTTTTTTATTTTTTGCATTTGTGAATTTCAGATTTTTATATGATGAAACTGTTTACAAAATGTAAAATAAATTCGCGTAATTGTAATATAAAATGATTGACATAAACATTCATTTTTGATATTATTATTCCCGTTGCTTAGGGGTATAGTTCAGTTGGTAGAACGTTGGTCTCCAAAACCAAATGTCGAGGGTTCGAGTCCTTCTGCCCCTGTTATTTTTTGGTGAAAACCATTCAGAGAGGGTTACGTCCTCTCTGCCCCTGTCCTAAGAGTCTTTCATGACTCTTTTTTTATTCTGGATACAATGATGACGCAAGCAAGACGAATATGGAAATAATGAAGAGCCTTGGCTTGGAATAGAAAAATTATTATACACGTATGATCATGCCGTGCTTCCTGCACGGTATTTTTTATGCTCGTTTTTGCATAAAAAATAATTTATTAGCATGATGATTATTATTTTTATTTTGATATAATCATAACCAGCAAATGAAAAAATTCATTTTTTTGAAAGGGAAACATTATGATTACTGATGAAATCAAGGAAGTATTTATTGAGAAATTCGGTGGCGAAGGTGACATCAGAACTTATTTTGCACCAGGCAGGGTCAATCTCATTGGGGAGCATACGGATTACAATGGAGGTCATGTTTTCCCGTGCGCACTTTCCATGGGAAATTACGCCGTTGCCAGAAAAAGAGATGATAATATCATCAGATGGTTCAATATGACATATCCTGACAATGGAATCATTGTGGCAGACATCAATGAGCTTGAGCCGAATGATAATGGCAAATGGTATGATTACCAGGAAGGCGTCATCTGGGCATTTCAGCAGAATGGCTATCAAGTACCTTCTGGTTACGATATGGTCATGAAAGCAGACCTTCCTGCAGGTAGCGGACTTTCAGCTTCAGCTTCTATCGAAGAGCTTGCAGCCGTAATCATCAGGGACCTTTTTGCTATTAATATTTCTATGGAAGACTGTGCAGTCATGGGGCAGTATTCTGAGAATAAGTATAATGGCATGAACTGCGGCATTATGGACCAGTTTGCATCTGCCATGGGAAAGAAGGACTGTGCGATTTTTCTTGACACAGCTACGCTTAAATATGAGTATGTTCCGCTTAATCTCAAAAATGAGAAAATTGTCATCACGAATTCAAAGGTAAAGCATTCTCTTGCTGACAGCGCCTACAATAACAGAAGAAGGGAATGCGAGGAAGCATTAAAGGACCTTCAGAAGGTAGTGAATATCAATACGCTTGGAGATCTCGATGAAGATGGATTTGAAAAGTACAAGTCATCAATTAATTCCGGTGTTTCTGAAAGAAGGGCAAAGCACGCAGTATATGAAAACAGAAGGACAATCGAGGCTGTCGCCCTGTTAAGAAATGGAGATATCAAGGGCTTTGGCGACCTTATGCATGACTCTCATGTTTCACTTCGTGATGATTTTGAAGTTTCCTGCAAGGAACTTGATATATTAGCTGAAGAAGCCTGGAAGCTGCCTTATGTATTAGGCTCCCGTATGACAGGCGGCGGCTTCGGTGGCTGCACGGTTTCTATTGTTGAAAATGATCATGTAGATGAATTTAAGGAAGTAATCAGCAAAATATATAAGGAAAAGACCGGCCTCACCTGCGAATTCTATATTTCTGATGCTGCTGATGGCGCAGGAAGAATTGATAATTATTAATGCTTTTTCTTGACTTTTTTCTGAATGTAAAACATAATACGATTTGGGTGCCGATGATGCTATTATTAATGCCTTTGGTGCCTAATGAAAAAGAAAACGAATACATATAATGAACGAAGACGATCAGAAAAAAGTTGAAATGCAAAGAGAAAAGCGAAAGAGGGTACATCGGATGAAGATGGCCATCGTCGCTCTTCTCTTTATTTATTTGTTTGTTTCTATTTTTGCATTAATATTCCTGTCTGTGAAGACATATTCCCTTCAGAAGCAGATTGATTCCCTTACAGAATTTTTGAATGAGAGCAAGCAGGAAAAGGCTGATGAGACAGCGGCAGAATCCGCAGATAATGATGTGCTTGTCATGGATAAGGCATCAGTAGAAGCGAATCTGGCTGATGAAAACGATACGCTGAAGGTATATCTTACCTTTGATGACGGGCCTTCTGAAAATACCAATGCCATATTGGACATTCTTGATGACTATAATGTAAAGGCTACTTTTTTTGTCTGTGGCAAGACAGATGAGAAGTCACTAGAAGCCATGAAGCGCATTGTTTCAGACGGACATACCATCGGTATGCATTCATATTCCCACAAATATTCAGAAATTTATTCTTCCTATGACGCATTCAAAACGGATTTTTCAAAAATTGAGAATCTTATATATGACACTACCGGAGTAGAGGCGAAATATTACCGTTTTCCGGGCGGCTCTTCAAATAAAGTCGCAAACACCAATATGTCGCAGTTTATCCGGTATCTGAATGACAGCGGCATAAAATATTTTGACTGGAATGTTGTGTCAGGTGATGCCACCTCTAAAGCATATACTTCAGATGAACTTGTTGAAAATGTAATGAAGGATGTGGTAAAATACAAAACATCCGTTGTGCTTATGCATGATGCAAATGACAAAACGGAAACTGTCAAAGCACTTCCAAAATTAATCGAGGAATTGCAGGCAAAGGGAGCGCTCATCCTACCCATCAGTGATGACACTACCTTGATACAGCATGTTACTCTTTCAGATGACAATGCAAATTAATTGGAGGAAAAAATGGGAATATTCAAAGATCTAAAGGAAGATTTTTCAGATGCCGTCGATGAGCTTGTCCCAGGTGGAGATTCTATTCCTGATGAAGATTCATCCAAGGACGTTCCACTTGATACGACTGATGACAATATAGATGTAAAAGACGAATTGAACAAATTAGACGGACTTCTTCAGAAAGCATCGAAAAAGGCTGAGAGCGGTGATGCTTCAGCATTCAAGGCAGAAGCGAATGCTCCTGAGAAAAAGTATGAAAAGGAAGAGAAGGCTCCGGAAAAAGATATTCCAGAAGATAAAGAAGATAAATTGGAGGAAAAATTAATGGATCAGACAGCAAAAGAGAATGTTTCAGTTCAGGATTCGGCTCCTGTAAGTGCAGCTCCTTTAGGACAGGTCAGTGATGAAGTCGCACTTATTACCAGCGGCATGCAGATTAAAGGTGACCTGAACAGTACAGGCTCGATTTCAGTTGAAGGCGTTATCAATGGAAATGTCCAGTGCAATGGCAAGCTTACTGTTACAGGAACAATCAACGGAAACAGTTCAGCTTCTGAATTTTTTGCTGATTCTGCCCATATCCAGGGTGAGGTTTCTTCTACAGGAACTGTAAAGGTCGGAAATGGTTCAGTCATTGTTGGAAATATTTCTGCTACATCTGCCGTAATCGCAGGTGCCGTAAAGGGTGATATCGATGTACAGGGACCGGTTGTCGTTGACACATCCGCTGTAGTCATGGGAAATATCAAATCACGTTCAGTCCAGATTAATAATGGTGCTGTCATCGAGGGCTTCTGCTCACAGGCTTATGCTGATATTGATGTTGCAGCTATATTTGATGAAGAAGAGAAAGCCTGAAGATGAAGAGAATATTACTTAAGCTTTCCGGAGAAGCACTTGCCGGAGACAAGAAATTTGGCTTTGATGAAGATGAGTGCATTAAGGTTGCAAAACAGGTAAAGACAATCGTCGATGAAGGCATCGAGGTCGGGATAGTCACAGGCGGCGGGAATTTCTGGCGCGGCCGTTCAAGCGAGAACATCGACAGGACAAAGGCAGACCAAATCGGCATGCTGGCAACGGTCATGAACTGCATCTATGTTTCAGAGATTTTCCGTTCAGTCGGACTCTCTACCATGGTCATGACACCATTTCAGGTAGGTGCATTTACAGAGCTTTTTTCAAAAGATAAAGCTGTTTCTGCCCTGAAATCTGGTACAGTCGTATTTTTCGCAGGTGGCACAGGACATCCTTATTTCTCTACAGATACAGGTGCGATTCTTCGCGCAATCGAGATTGAGGCAGACACGATTCTTCTTGCAAAGTCAATCGACGGCGTTTATGACAAGGATCCTGCCAAGGATCCTACGGCAAAGAGATATGACACGCTTTCTATCAAGACGGTTATTGACAAGGAATTAAAGGTCATCGATCTCACTGCATCGATTCTCGCAATGGAAAATAAAATGCCTATGAAGGTATTCGCTCTTTCAGATACAGACAGCATTATTCATGCCGTAAGGGGCGATGGAAACGGCACGCTTATTACAGTAGAGGAGAACTAAAATGGACGACAGGATAAAGACATACGAAGAAAAGATGCAGAAGTCTCTTGAGTCACTTCAGTCAGATCTTTCATCAATAAGAGCAGGAAGAGCTAATCCGCATATCCTGGATCATCTCAGAGTCGAGTATTATGGTGCGCCTACACCGCTTCAGCAGGTTTCAAATATTTCTGTTCCTGAAGCAAGGCTTATCCAGATCCAGCCATGGGACCCTTCTCTACTAAAGGAAATCGAGAAGGCCATCCAGATGTCTGATGTCGGCATCAATCCTACAAATGATGGCAAGACCATCAGGCTCGTGTTCCCGGAGCTTACCGAGGACAGAAGAAAAGAGCTTTCAAAAGATGTAAAGAAGAAGGGCGAGGAATACAAGGTCGCCATCAGAAATATCCGCCGTGATGCAAATGATTCTTTCAAGAAGCTTCAGAAGAATGACGAAGTTTCAGAGGATGAAGAGAAGGATCTTGAGGACGGCATTCAGAAGGTTACGGATTCCTACATCAAGAAAATCGATGATGCAATTGCAGACAAGACCAAGGAAGTCATGACGGTCTGAATCTTGTATTTGTACGTCGAGAAATATATTTTCGCATTCATACAGGATGTTTTTTCGGTGTACTAGCTTGATAATTTACGGAGGGCACTTATTAGTGCCCTTATATTTTTAATGATGGATTATTTATGCTGATTCATCTTTGATATTATTTCAGGAGAACGAAATGGAAAATGTTCCACAGTCTGTAGCAATCATTCTGGACGGAAACGGTCGCTGGGCAAAAAAGCGCGGAATGCCTCGTACATACGGACATATGATGGGTGCGAAGAATGTTGAGCCTGTCTGCCGTGCAGCTGATGCACTTGGCATAAAGTACCTTACCTTTTATGCATTTTCTACTGAAAACTGGAAGCGTTCGAAGGATGAGGTCTCGACACTGATGAAGCTGATTGTCGAGTATCTGAACAAACTTATGAAGCTGTCAGTTGAAAATAATATGCGTGTCTTTATCATAGGAGATGTGACAGGTCTTTCGCCTGAGATGCAGGACATGATACGAAAGGTCGAGGACATTTCTAAGGACTTCACCGGCATGACGCTTTCTATTGCGCTGAATTATGGCAGCCGTGATGAAATCGTCAGAGGCATCAGAAAGATGGTGGAAGATCCGAAGATGAAGGAAGCGATTGCTCGTGACGGCGTGGAAAAAGCCATTACAGAAGAGAAGTTTTCCACTTACCTTGACACGAAGAATATTCCGGATCCGGATCTCATGATCAGGACTTCCGGCGAGGAGAGACTTTCAAATTTCCTGCTCTGGCAGCTTGCTTATTCTGAGTTTTATTTTACGGATGTCGCATGGCCTGATTTTAATGCAGATGAATTAAAGAAGGCATGTGAGGAATATGCCAGGAGAAACCGCAGATTCGGCGGGGTATGATTTTTGTTTATTATTGAGGTTTTTTATGTTTAGAACAAGGCTTATAAGCGGTATCATTCTTGTAGCCATTGCGCTTGCTGTTATCATTCCGGGAAATGAAGTGCTGCTTATTTCGACATGCATCATTTCACTGATTGGACTCTTTGAATTTTACAGAGTGCTGGGAATAGAAAAGGCAAATCTTGGAATCATCGGGTATATTTTCACGATTCTTTATTATCTTCAGCTTGAATTTGATTTCTTGAAAAAGGCGCATAATACGGCACTTTTCATTATTTTCATGATAGTTCTTCTGATTTTCTATGTCATAAGCTATCCGAAGTTCAATTCTGAGAAGGCGTTCGGGGCGTTCTTTGGATTTTTCTATGTTGCCGTGATGCTGTCTTTCATTTACCTGACACGTCAGATGCCGCATGGGGAGTATCTTGTCTGGCTCATTTTCCTTTGCTCATGGGGCTGTGACACCTGTGCATACTGCGTTGGAAAGCTTTTCGGCAAGCATAAGATGACGCCTGTTCTTTCGCCTCACAAATCTGTTGAGGGCGGCATCGGCGGTGTCGTCGGAGCAATTATTCTCACCTTTATTTATCTTATGGTACTGCAGAGCAGAATGCATATACGTACGCTTGATGTTGTACTGCTTTCACTTTCTGCAGGCGTCGGTGCAGTCATTTCCATGTTCGGAGACCTTGCCGCATCTGCCATCAAGAGAAATTATGAGATCAAGGACTACGGCAAGATCATACCTGGGCACGGCGGAATCATGGACCGCTTCGACAGCGTCATCATCACCGCACCGATTATCTATTATCTGGCAACATTCGTACTGGAAAGAATATGATTTTTAAAACTCGCTCCCGCACGTTAATACTGTCTCACGCACGTCGTCTCGCGCCTCATGGATTTTTGCTCGCGTCACATAAATTCGTGCTTCGCCTTCCGGCTTGCACTCATTAAGTGACGAGTAAAATCCATGCGTGCTTTGAGACAGTATTGCCGTGCTCGCGCTCGAGTATCTTGTAATTTTCAGTAAATTCGAGCGGAGCAAAAAAATGATGCATCTGCAAAACCATGACTCGGACGTTGGTACTTATTGAGCGCAAGTAGTACGGCGAAGCGCGAAATTAGTACCACTACGTCGAGTCATGAGCGGGAGCGGGTTTTCAGATGTTCATTTTATTGCGACGTGAGTATTAATATGATAGGGGACTCTATGAAAAAGATTGCGATAATTGGTTCGACGGGATCGATTGGCACACAGACGCTGGATGTTGTAAGGGAACATCCGGAAGATTTCGATGTAGTCGCACTGTCTGCTGGAAGAAATATTAAATTACTGCGCGAGCAGATTAAGGAATTTCATCCGAAGTATGTGAGTGTGCAGAATGAAGAAGATTTGAAGGCGCTTCGCGAGGAGTTCGGAGATTCCATAGAATGGGGCTATGGAATGGACGGGCTTTCGATGGTGACGACGGCTCCCGAGGCTGAGATCGTCGTCACTGCGATTGTCGGTATGATTGGCATTCAGCCTACGATAGATGCAATCAATGCAGGAAAGACCATAGCGCTTGCAAATAAAGAGACGATGGTCTGCGCCGGCCATATTATCATTCCACTTGCAAAAGAGAAGGGAGTAAAAATTCTCCCTGTAGATTCCGAGCATTCAGCGATTTTCCAGTCCCTTCAGGGCAATAACGAGAATAAGATTTCAAGGATTCTGCTTACCTGTTCCGGCGGTGCATTCAGGGGAATGAGCCGGGATGAGCTTTCAAAGGTGACGCTTCAGGATGCGCTCAAAAATCCAAACTGGTCAATGGGTAAGAAGGTCACGATTGATTCTGCATCCCTTGTAAATAAAGGTCTTGAGGTCATGGAGGCGCACTGGCTTTTCAATGTTCCGGCAGAAAAAATTGAGGTCGTCGTTCAGCCTGAGAGCGTTCTGCATTCTGCAGTAGAATACGAAGATGGCGCAGTCATAGGGCAGATGGGCGTTCCGGACATGAGGCTCCCAATCGAGTATGCCCTTTATTTTCCATACCGCAAATCCTTAAGCGGCGACAGGCTCGATTTATTCAAATACGGCACACTTCATTTTGAAAAGCCTGATAAAGATACATTTAGGGGTCTTCCTTTAGCTTATGAGGCGCTCCGCCGTGGCGGCAATGTGCCTACCGTCTTTAATGCGGCAAATGAAGCAGCAGTCAGATTATTCCTTGATGGAAAGATTTCATTCCTGCAGATTTATGACATGATCGAAAAGGCAATGAAGCAGGTATCATTTATTGAAAATCCATCACTTGATGAAATACTCGAAACAAAGCAGGAGACGGAAGACTGTCTTGAAAAACGCTAATATCAGCTTTCATTTTGTAATACAATACTCCTCTAAATTAGTCTGTGACAATTTTTTAAATAAATCTCTTTGTGCTTGAAAAAATTACATAATCAAGATATAGTATTATGACAAGATAACAGCAACAAAACAAAGGGGTTTATTTTGAGTATAGTAATAGCGATTCTTATTTTTGCCGCGATCATTCTGTTTCATGAATTCGGGCATTTCATCGTTGCAAAGAAGTGCGATGTAAAGGTAAATGAATTCTGCCTTGGCTTCGGTCCGAAGATTGTCGGATTCAAGAAGGGCGAGACTGAGTATAATTTAAGGCTACTGCCGCTTGGCGGTGCCTGCGTCATGGAGGGCGAAGAAGAAGATACTGATGATGACAGGTCCTTCCAGAAAAAGCCGCTCTGGCAGAAGGCGCTGATTGTCGCTGCCGGCCCTCTTTTTAATTTCCTGCTTGCGTATATTCTTTCTGTCATCATGATCGGTTTCATGGGCTTTGAAGCACCACAGGTGTCAAAGGTAATGCCGGATTATCCTGCAGAAGAAGCCGGTCTTCAGGCAGGTGACGAGATCAAGGCAGTCGGAAATTATAGGGTATATTTCTTTAATGAAGTCTCGCTTTATCTTTATTTTCATTCTTCCCAGGACATAAAGGTGACCTATGTCCGTGATGGTAAGGAATATCAGACGGTCATGACTCCGCAGTACGATGAGGAGTCGGGGAGATACCTCTTCGGAATCTATGGACCGGTTGGGTACAAGAAGGTAAATGTACTTGGTGCACTTGGCTATGGTGCAGCTGAGGTCAGATACCAGATTTATACTGCGATGGAATCCGTGAAGTTCCTGTTCACAGGCAGGGTGAAGCTTAAAGACATGGCAGGTCCAGTCGGTATCGTGAAGTCAATAGGAGACACCTATACCGAGTCAGTTTCGTCCGGTGCGCTTTATGTCGTGATGAATCTCTTTGGCATGACGATTCTGCTTTCAGCGAACCTCGGCGTTATGAACCTGATTCCGATTCCGGCTCTTGATGGCGGAAGACTTTTATTCTTCCTTATCGAAGCGATTACAAGAAAGAAGATTCCGCAAAAGGTCGAAGCCTATGTGAACTTTGCCGGTTTTGCGGCGCTGATGGCACTGATGCTCGTCATCATGGTGAGTGATATTTATAAAATTGTCGCCTGATATTATTGATTTTGCTAAAACCATGCTTTGTTAGTGTAATTATTCTACATGGCTGAGTTAATAGGTTTGATATCATATCATTAGAATATGTGAATAAACAATCGTATTAATATTAATAAGAGGGACATAATGACTAGAAAAATCACAAAAGAAGTCCATATTGGAGACAGGGTAATAGGCGGTGGAAACCCGATTCTGATTCAGTCGATGTGCAATACAAAGACTGAGGATGTGAAGTCCACTGTTGAGCAGATCCATAGGCTTGAAGAAGCAGGCTGTGACATTATAAGAGTCGCCGTTCCTACAATGGAGGCGGCAGAGGCAGTTTCTGAAATCAAGAAGCAGATTCATATTCCGCTTGTCTGCGACATTCATTTTGACTACAGGCTGGCGATTGCAGCTATCGAAAATGGTGCTGACAAAATCAGGATAAATCCAGGAAATATCGGCTCGACAGACAGAATAAAGGCTGTCGTCGACAAGGCAAAGGAAAGAGCTATTCCCATCAGAGTCGGCGTGAATTCCGGATCTCTTGAGAAGGATTTAGTCGAGAAATACGGCGGCGTCACGGCAGAGGGAATCGTTGAGTCTGCGCTTGACAAAGTACATATCATTGAGGACTTAGGCTACGACAATCTTGTGATTTCCATCAAGTCTTCAGATGTTTTGATGTCCGTCCGTGCGCATGAGCTGATTTCAGAAAAGACGGATTATCCGCTTCATGTCGGAATCACAGAATCAGGCTCGCTTTACAGGGGCAACATCAAGTCTGCCATGGGCATCGGCATTATTCTCTATGAAGGCATTGGAGATACCATCCGTGTCAGCCTTACAGCAGATCCGGTTGAGGAAATTCGCTCTGCAAAGCTCATCCTAAATGAACTCAAGCTCCGCCACGACCAGGTAGAAATCGTTTCCTGCCCGACCTGCGGACGAACATCAATCGACCTCATCGCGCTTGAAAAACAAGTTGAGGACATGGTAAACTCGATGAACCTGAAGCCGATGAAAATAGCCTGCATGGGCTGCGTCGTAAATGGTCCCGGCGAAGCCAAGGAAGCCGACCTCGGCATCTGCGGCGGCAAGGGCGAAGGCCTCATCCTCCGCCACGGCGAAGTCATCCGCAAGGTTCCGGAGTCTGAGCTCATTTCAGCGCTGCGAGACGAGATTATCAAGGATGGATTTACAGTATCTTAATACTCGCTTCCGCACGGACAATGCTGTCTCTCGCACGTCGTGTTCAGCGGTATTGTCACGATATTTGCAAGCAAAATCGTGACATGTCGTCAGAGCGCATGAGAATGATGCTTCGCATCATAGCGCTCT
>ONHZ01000010.1 GCA_900317755.1 uncultured Lachnospiraceae bacterium | reverse complement strand
CAAGTGCTGCTGCAACTGCTATTGCAGCAAATTTTCCAAAATTCTTTTTCATTTTAGTCCTCCTTAGTACAATGAAAAAAAAGCCTAGTATTTCGTTTCCAAAATACTAGGCTATAATATATCTTTGCCCCCCCCTTGTCAATAAAATTACAAAAAATTTTCACATTTAATTGCACTTAAACAAACAAAAGGGTGTTTATCCAAAATCTTTTGTGCAAAAAAAATATTGTTTTTTACGAATTCGAAACCTCGATAAAATTATCAAGCACCTTCTTTGCCGAACCGTCGTCAATAAGCTTCCCGGCAAGCTCAACACCATCCTTTAATGATGAAGCCTTGCCGCCTACATAAAGACCTGCACCGGCATTCATGAGGACTGCTGTACGCCTTGTACCCCTTTCCTTTCCATCAAGGATGTCAAGGGTGATGTCAGCATTCTGCTCTGGCGTTCCACCGACTATTTCTGCCTTTGCGCCACGTGTGAGCCCGAAGTCTTCAGGCTTTATTTCGTAGGTATTGTAGAAGCCATCCTTGAGCTCGCATACCTTTGTAGGTGCAGAAGGAGAAATCTCATCAAGAACATCCTCACCGAAGACTACCATAGCACGCTTTACGCCCATATTATTAAGAACCTTTGCAATAGGCTCTACAAGGTATTCATCATAAACGCCGAGAACATAATACTCAGGCTTTGCAGGATTCGTAAGAGGTCCTAGAATATTGAACACTGTCCTGATGCCAAGCTCTTTTCTGATAGCTCCGACATACTTCATGGAAGTATGATATTTCTGTGCGAACATGAAGCATACGCCTGCCTCATTCAAAAGCTTTAAGCAAAGCTCCGGATCTTCCTGAATATTAATGCCGAGTGCCTCGAGCACATCTGCTGCGCCTGAAGCAGAAGATGCTGCACGGTTTCCATGCTTTGCAACCTTCACTCCGCCTGCTGCGATTACCATTGCTGAGGTAGAAGAAATATTAAATGATTTTGCCTTGTCTCCGCCTGTACCTACAATCTCAAGCACTTCCATGCCAGGATGTGGAACAGGAGTAGCGTGCTCACGCATTGCATTTGCGCAGCCTGAAATCTCATCAATGGTCTCTGCCTTCGTGCTCTTTGTAGAAAGTGCAGCAAGGAATGCAGCATTCTGCGTCTGAGAAGTAGCGCCGTCCATAATCTCATTCATAACGGCATACGCTTCATCGTATGTCAAGTCCTCTTTGTTTACTATTTTCTCAATAGCCTCTTTAATCATGTCTTTACCTCCAAAAATCAAAGCTTATAATAATCAAGAGTCTTTAACAGATTGTCTGATACTTCTTTAAGTGCAATGGAAAGTTCATTTACTTCCAGAACGTTCTCATTAATATTTGCAACGGCATCGCTCGCTTCCTGCGTGGATGCTGCATTCTCCTCTGAAATAGCTGACAGGTTTGAAATCGAATCATTAAGTGACCTGCAGGATTTTGCAGTCTTCTGAATCGATTCCATCAGACTTTCAAGTTTCTTAATATTTCTTGCTACCCTTGGAGACATTCCATTTTCTGCAGGTTTTTCCGTCTTAGCCTCTGCGGACTTATGCTCAGCTGCCTTAGAATCTCCCTTGCCAGATTTCTTTGATTTTGAATGAGATTTCTTTTCTTGTGAATCAGCTTTTTCATCATATTTGTTATGGTACTCTTCGTATTCACTCGTAATCTCCTTGATCGCATCTGTCAGGGAATCCATCTGCTCAAGAATACTTGAAACATCATTTGCCGCACTCTGGACTTCATTTGCCTGTTCTACCGCACCACTTGAAATCTCTGAAACATTGTCTGTGACGCTTTCTGACATTCCGGCAACAGAACTTGTAAGTTCTGAAAGCCTCCCGGATGCAGTAAGCACCTTTTCTGCCTGACCTTTAATTGACTCAACAGTCTCCCTAAGTTTCTTCGTAACCGCTTCGGTATTTCTAACAAGATCTCCAAATTCATCCTGACGTTCCGCCGCTTCATCAAAAGAAGCCTGCTGCTCTTTTGTCCTGGTTGTACTAAGATTTCCTTCAGACAGAGACTTCGATGCAATGCCGATCTGGTCTATGACCTTTATGAGATTTCGACTGAATCTAAGGGAAACATATATAAGGGCAGCAACGATGATTGCAACTATGACTACACATAAGAATATGGCGCGGTTCGCCTGTTTGGTAACTACGCCTGCAGGAATCGCAGCAAGCACGGCTCCTACTGCCTCTGAGTTCTGCATGATTGGAGCATAAGCCGCTACGTAATTCTTATCACCTATTGTGAGATTGTATTTGAGATAACTCGTAGAACCATTTATGACTACACTGTTTGCATTCTCATCCATTGTGAGTTCGGAAAGATTTTTGGTAATATTAGAATAATATGCCTCATTTCCATAGTAAAGGGCAAACTGTGTACCAGCTTCATCTTCGACTTCGTTAAACACCTTCTGAATATAGGAAGAATTCCCACCATTGATGATGAGCCTGTCACCATCCATAATCATCGGGTCACCGGTTGGATCATTTGAAATATCAGAGGCAATACCCTTTGCGGTAGACAGAAGCTGTTTTTCATAAGAATTCCTAATGCTGGTAAAAGAACTCTCATAGAAGAAAATCACCATGAGAACAGCAACAACAAGCATAGGAATAGTCGCAAAGAATGTAAGACTCGTCGCGACTTTCATATTCTTAAAACTATTAAAAAACCCCTTCCCCTTTGATACCATATTGGTATACCCCAAAATAATAAATCAAGTTTATCAGGAAGCAGAAGAAACTATATTCTTTGCAGCTTCTTCAAGTGCAGTAAAAAATGGAATAATCTTCAGCATGATGAGATTCTTCATCATCTCGTCATCACTCTTTTTGTAAGCATCTGAGAATGCTACAAAAGCATCATTTGCCTTGTCCTTGTCAAGTGCTTCAATACCAGTAAAGAGCTCCTTTGTGCCATTATAAATCTGAATCTCCCAATTCATCCCATTGATAATAGCCTTTAAGTATTCACCAGTGTCCGGAAGTCTCTCACCGGAAAGCTCGCCTGTCACTGCCTTCAATGCCTTGATGAGCTTTGGGCTGTATTCGGTCAGTGCCTGTAATGCTTCAACTTCTTCTGCATTTGCTGTCGCTCCCATATGTCCTCCTGTATGATAAAAATAAATCCCACTATGTCATAAATATCATCTGACACATTCATATTTATAGTAAAACGTATCGGCATAATTGTTTATATTTTAACACAATATTGATTTATTACAACGATGCAAAAGAAAAAATTTCCATACAATATGCATTTAAAAGGATTTTTTTCTATTCTTTATATGTAATTTCACGGAGAACAAGCCCTTGTGCAGGTGCTGTCGGACCAGCTGCAGAACGGTCTTTTTTCTCAAGAATCTCCTTCATTTCAGACGGTTTTCTCTTGCCGTTTCCCACTTCCACTAAAGTGCCAACGATAATACGAACCATGTTGTATAGGAAGCCCGCGCCTGTGATATAAAAAACAATGAGGTCGCCATCACGCCTAACCCCTGCATCAAAAATCTCACGCACAAACGTATTTGTCTGACTTCCGATTGCAGCGAAGCTGGTGAAATCGTGTTCACCAATCAGAAATTTTGCAGCCTCATTCATTTTCTTGTCATCCAGAAATTTTCTGTAGTGATATGTATAATTTCGAAGAAGTGGATTTGGAAAATCCGAATTTAATATGAAATATTCATAGGTTTTTGAAGTCTTTTGAAACCTGGGATGAAAATCTGAAGAGACCTCCTTTGAATGGATCACAACAATGTCATCTGGAAGCGAAACATTGAGTGCATAGGAGATTTTTTCTGCAGGCATCTTTGTCTCTACATCGAAAACAAAAACTGCGCCAATTGCATGAACGCCCGAGTCCGTACGGCTTGCACCAGATACCTTAATATTCTGGTCAAAAAATCTGGAGAGTTCACGGTTCAAGACCTCTTCAATAGTGATTCCATTTTCCTGCACCTGTGAGCCGCAGTAGTTTGTTCCATCATATGAAACTGTAAGCATTACACGCATGGCTGTCACCTTATGTTCCGAATATCTAAATAATTATCTTCCCATCAAAAATTATCGGATTATTTTGCTCTTACATGCCAAGAATCATATATTTAAAGAAATGCTTCAGGACAAAAACGCCCACTAAAAATGCAAATAATATGATGTATGCGATAAAATCCCTTGTTTGATATTTTAGCGGATGCATTTTTGTTCTGCCCACACCGCCTGCATAGCAGCGCGCTTCCATGGCAAGAGCAAGATCATTTGCACGGCGGAATGCATTTACGAAAAGAGGGACAAGAATCGGCACCATGGCCTTTGCCCGCTGAAAAACATTTCCTGTTTCAAAATCCGCACCACGGGATTTCTGGGCATTCATGATTTTATTTGTTTCTTCTGTAAGAATGGGAATAAATCTGAGTGCAATCGACATCATCATGGCAACATCATGCACCGGAACATTTATTTTTTCAAGCGGAGCAAACTGCTTTTCCATGCCATCTGTGAGCTGGTTTGGCGTTGTGGTCAGTGTCATGATGGATGTACCGACAATAAGGTAAAACATCCTGATTGTCATTAAGACTGCATTACGAAGACCTGTATCGGTTATCTTTATAGCTTTCCACTGCCAGATAACGTCACCTGGTGTAAAGAAGATATTGAATACTGCGGCAATGATAATGAGAATCATGATGCCGCGGATGCCCTTTACCATGAAGGAAAACGGAACTTTGCAGAGTACGATAATAAGGACCAGAAAGGCAGTCACTAAGATGAATCCTGGCAGGCCCTTGAAAGAAAACAGCATGATAATGTACACGAGGCAGCCCAGAAGCTTTACGCGCGGGTCGAGCCTGTGCAGGATGCTGTCGGCGGGATAAAATTGTCCTAATGTTGCGTCCTTGAACATCGTATCAACTAATACGCCTCTGGTGATAAAACATTTCTGCGTGATGCGGTCCGTGTCGTAGGCAAAATTACGAAAAGTGCCACCACCGACCTTTAATTTACGCGCCGCCTTTATGCGCCGTCCAGGCGCGTTCGGCTAGATTTGCCATCCATGGCAAATCTGCGCTTGTGAACATGCACTTTTCTATTTTGCACTACTCACTCTATGCACACGCAGAAAAGTTTTTCACCATCGGCTTAGTTACTTTTACCTTCTATGAATTGTGTCAATTATCATCCTCTCAGCTTCCTCGACAGTCGTCGCAAACTGACCCTTAGCAAGATAACCTCGAGAGGACAGGCGCATCGTGAAGTCAGTGACAGCGGGGACAGAGAGGTGAATTTTCTCCAGTTCGTCCCGGTGGGAAAAGACTTCGTGCGGCGTACCGTCGAATTTTAATTCACTGTCATCCATGACGAGAATGCGGTTTACATATTCTGCGACATCTTCCATGCTGTGGGAGACCATGATGACTGTGATGCCCTTCTTGTCGTGAAGTTCCTTGACAAGATCAAGAAGATTGTTCCTGGATTCCGGATCGAGGCCGGCAGTCGGCTCATCGAGAATCAGTGTCGCAGGCTTCATCGCAAGAACACCTGCGATTGCTGCCTTTCTCTTCTCACCACCTGAAAGAGAAAACGGGGACTGATCAAAGGAATCGTCTGGAAAATGCACTTCCTTCAGCGCCTCAAACGCCCTAAGCGTACACTCCTTTTCATCAAAGCCCTGGTTCTTCGGACCGAACATGACATCCTTCATGACCGTCTCTTCAAAGAGCTGGTTCTCAGGATACTGGAATACGACACCGACCTGTGTCCTCAAATCCTTCAGGTCATACTCCTTGTCATAAATATCCTGCCCATTATAGTATATGGTTCCGCTCGTCGCTTTGAGAAGACCATTTAAATGCTGCACCAGAGTCGATTTGCCAGAACCCGTATGCCCGATCAGCCCGATAAAATCACCGTCGTCAATCTTCAGATTAATGTCATTTAATGCGGTCTTCGCATAGACCGTCCCTGGCTGATATGTATATGTAATATGATCTAAGATAAATGACATAGTGCCTCTTCGAGTTCATCTTCACTGAGTATCCCAAGCGGAATATCGAGTCCGTCTTCGTGCAGGCGGTAAGCCAGTTCTGTAATCTGCGGCAGCGCAAGATGGCATTCATGCACGGTCTCAACATCTGAGAAGATTTCCCTGGGCGTTCCTGTAGCTGCAACCTTACCTTCATTCATGACATAAATGAAGTCAGCGTTTACAAGCTCTTCCATGTAGTGCGTGATCCATAGAATCGTAACACCCTTTTCTTTATTGAGCCAGTGCGCCACAGATAGAACATCTGCCCTTCCTTCCGGATCGAGCATCGCAGTCGATTCATCAAAAATAATACATTTCGGATTCATCGCAATCACGCCTGCAATGGCAACTCTCTGCTTCTGACCGCCGGAAAGCCTGTTGGGAGATGCGTCTTTATATTTCCACATATCGACAGCCTTAAGCGCCCGCTCGACACGTTCTATTATTTCTTCTGAAGGAACGCCTAAATTTTCCGGACCAAAGCCTACATCTTCTTCTACAATAGAAGAAATAATCTGATTATCCGGATTCTGAAAAATCATTCCGGCATTCCGCCTGATTTCAAGCTGATTCTCTTCATCCTTTGTATCCATGCCGCAGACTTCGACAGTGCCCTCTTCTGGAACGATGAGTGCATTGATATGCTTTGCCAGCGTAGACTTTCCAGATCCATTATGCCCGGCAATGCCTACAAACTGCCCTTCATTCACTGAGAAATCGATGTGGTCAAGTGCAGTATTTATGCTCTCGACATTGCCCTCTTCATCCCGTCTGAAGTATTCATATAAAATTTTTTCTGCTTTTATAATATTCTTCATATTCTGCATACAGCACGAGTGACAAACTTACTTCGTCAAATCACGAGTGGAGAAAAAGCAATGTGACATCTACAGAAATCAGAACTTTGCTACAAATTTCCTGATACGATCGAGGGCGATTTTGAGGTCATCAAGCGAGTAAGCATAGGAAATCCTGATGAAGCCTTCGCCCGAATCTCCGAATGCAGTTCCAGGAACGACGGCCACCTTTTCTTCCTGAAGAAGTCGATTTACGAATTCTTCTGAAGACATGCCAAATTTCTTGATGCACGGAAAAATATAAAATGCCCCGAATGGCTCAAAGCATGGAAGTCCCATGTCCTTAAATTCGTGTACGAGAAAGCGGCGGCGTTCATTATATTCTTCCTTCATTGCTGCAACTTCGTCATCACAGTTCTTCAGTGCCTCGATGGCTGCATACTGTGAAGTCGTAGGTGCGCACATGATTGCAAACTGGTGAATCTTCAGCATCTGCTTTAAGATGACCTTCGGTGCGCAGGCATAGCCAAGCCGCCAGCCTGTCATCGCAAAAGCCTTAGAAAATCCGTTGATGTAGACAGTTCTTTCCTTCATTCCAGGAAGAGAAGCGATTGTCACATGCTTTTCCTTGTAAGTGAGTTCTGAATATATCTCATCTGTAAGGACAAATAAATCATGCTTTTTAATGACTTCTGCCATTTCCTCAAGGTCCTTTTTCTCCATGATGGCACCAGTAGGGTTATTAGGATATGGCAGAACCAAAATTTTTGTTTTGTCTGTAATCTTCTCTTCCAGATCCTTTGACTTGAGGCGGAATTCATCCTCTTCCTTTAGATTGATAATCACAGGAACACCGCCTGCTAAGATGGTACATGGCACATAGGAAACGTATGATGGCTGCGGAATCAATACCTCGTCTCCAGGATCAAGCATTGCTCGGAGAGCCACATCAATTGCTTCTGAACCGCCAATCGTCACCATGATCTCATCATCTGCATCATAGTGAATGTCATATTTCCTGGCTAAATATTTTGAAATCTCCTGACGGAGCTCGATAAGACCAGTGTTTGAAGTATAGAAGGTCCTGCCATTTTCAAGAGAATAAATACCCTCTGAACGAATCCGCCATGGTGTATCGAAATCAGGCTCGCCGACGCCGAGAGAAACTGCGCCTTCCATCGTGCGGGCAACATCAAAAAACTTCCTGATTCCAGAAGGCTTGATGTCCTTTATTGTTTTTGAAAGGGGATCTCTCATGTCATCATCTCCCTGTTATCCTTTTTCTCTTCAGCCATGACGATGCCATGATCCTTGTATTTCTTCAGGATGAAATTTGTCTGGGTACTGATGACTGATTCAAGCGTAGAAAGCTTTTCAGTAACAAAAGATGAGACCTCACGAAGCGTCTTTCCTTCAATCGTGACCATGAGATCGCAGCTTCCTGAAATGAGATAAACGGAACTTACCTCCGGATAGCTGTATATTAATTTTGCGATTCTATCAAAGCCCATGCCATGCTGAGGTGTAACCCTGACTTCAATCATGGCAGTGACCTTTTCAACGCCAAGCTTTTCCCAGTTAATAAGAGTAGTATAACCGGAAATAATGTTTTCAGCTTCCATGGCTTTTACTTCAGCCTTTACGGATTCCTCATCCTCGCCTATTAATACTGCAAGCTCATCTAAGCTCACGCTTGCATGATTCTCTAAATAATTTAAGATTTTCTCTCTCAAAGTCTTTTTCCTTCCCAAGTAAATTAATACTGTTCTATTAAACTATTATGGATAATACTAACAAGTCATTCATCCGTCAACTAGTTTTGACTTCACTCTGTAAAGCTCATCTGTGGATGGTGGCGTAAGAAAACGTCTTCTCTCACCGTTTATGATAAGCCTGTCATTATTTTCAGTCGTCCGTCCTATGACGGAAGCTTCCACTCCATTTTTCATAAGCTCTTGAACAAGGCCATAGCCGTCATTTGCAGCAATAAGCATGCTGCCCGAGCTAATCAACCGGTAAGGATCAATATCAAAATACTCTGATATCTCAACAGTCTCCTGCTTGATCGGAATATCTTTAAGATAAACTTCACAGCCCACCTTAGACGACTCGCACATCTCCCAGATTGCGCCATAAATGCCGCCTTCCGTAACATCGTGCATCGCCGCCGCACCAAATTTTGCCGCGACAAGACCGTCCTTTACAACGGAGATAAATTTATCAAAATGAATGGCTGTATCAACGAGCTCAAAAGGAAATTTCTGCTGTAATTCGTCTTCATATTCACGAGCGATAATGGAGGTTCCTTCGAGCCCAATCCACTTTGTAGCAATCAGGTCCATCCCAGGCTTTGCTCCACCGGTCTTTATGAAATGGCCTTTTCTGACTTTGCCAAAGCCTGTAACAGAAAGAAGAGGCTTTGAAACGGCATCAGTAACTTCAGTATGCCCACCAGCAATAGTAATATTGAGGCTTTCCGCTTCTTCGGAAGCTTCCTTCATTATGCCCTTTAATAGAGCTTCATCCGAATCCGGAGGAAGCAGCACGGTAAAAAGCATTGCAACAGGCTCTGCCCCAGAACTGGCCAGATCATTTGCTGTAATATGGACAGCAAGTCTTCCCTCCTCTTCTGAAGCCCCTGTAATAGGGTCCGTAGATGTTACAACCTGAAAATCCTCTCCAAAGTCAAGAAGAGCGCAGTCTTCACCTACGCTCGAACCTGACAATACTTCTTTTCTATTTTTATGAATCTGTCCCATGACAGAACGTTTCAGAACATTCTCGGGAACCTTGCCGATTTCCATTTTAATAATTCAATTCCTGGAAGAAACTGTGGTAATGTAGAAACTTAACATTACTGCGCTGCAGCTGCTGTATCTGTTGTTGCAGCGTTAGGATCCGTTGTGGCTGCTGCGTTAGGATCTGTTGCTGCCGCATTTGAATCCGTTGTTGCTGCCGCATTTGGATCAGTTGAAACTGCTGCATTCGGGTCTGCTGCCGCTGCTGCATTCGGATCTACCGCAGTGCCTGCATAGGCACCAGCAGCTGCTTCTATCGTTGCCTTGTCCTGTGTAGCGACAGCTGCGCTTATTGCACCTGCTGCATTCGGATCGCTTGATGCTGTACCAACCTCGTAGGTATTATTCGTAGCTCTGTATTTACTGCTATTAAATACTTCCCTGGACTGCTCTACGCCATCAACAGTAACGATCTTCCAAAGTCTTGCAGTATAGCCTGTGTGCGCTGCGCCGGAAGTTCTCACAATTGTACCTGCAGGAAGTGAACCATTTACTGAATATATGCTAACAGGATCAGTCTGTGACAGCACTTCGCTTTCGAAAGAAACTGTCCTGTTTGCCGGTCTTGTTTCTTTACCATATACATTGAAAGTAATAGTGCTTCCGTTCGTAATGCCTTCGATATATACAGGATAATCCTGATTATTTTTGAATTTGAAATCCTTGACACTTCCTGCAATAGCAGCATCCATTGAAGGCTGAACATAATGTACGACCATAGAATGCGCACTTCTTTCGACCACTTCAAGCTCTGCACGAATGACAGCATTATAAAGTGTCGTAGAAACCTGGCAGATTCCGCCACCATAGGTCTCGACTGTAGTACCATTCTCATATGATGGTGCAGGTTCATAGCCATTCTCTGCAGTCATAGGATTTAAGGTTGCAGCAACTGAAAATGTCTCACCTGGGTAAATAACTGAACCATTTATTTTTGAAGCGCCATTGGCAACATTTGTCTTTCTTGCCGAAGACGAAGTACTATAATCTGTAGTAAATGAACCAAGCTTGTCCTTTACCTGTGAAAGTGCCTCTTCAGAGCCCTCCGGCTCCTCTTCTTCTGTCTGCGCCTCTATTGTGATGTCAGAGCCGTCCTGATCTTCAGCAAGCGCTTCATCTATTTTCTTTATGGTATCATCGACAACCAGCCTGACGCCCTTTTTGCCAGGAACAATTGTAAACGTACCATTTGTAAGTGTAAGGCCATTATTTACAGGCTCTGTAACAATCGAGGCCTCATTTGCCTTCAGAAAATCAGACGCTTTTGAATATGTGGTCTTGTAGGTAATAGGAAAATCCTTTGTCTTTCCGCTCTTCAGTGCTTTTGAATCCAGAAATCTTGCGATTGGGTTCCCGGTAGCGCCGTATTTCAGGGCCTTTTCCACCGCATCCTCAGAATTTACCGTAATACCTAAATCGTCGCCCGTAGCGGTAATAGACTTTCCTTCTGATGAGGCAATAGTAAATACAGTGTCCTTGAAGCTGTCCGCAAAGGAGCTCAATGCATTGTCAGCTTCTTTTTTCGTCATGCCGGAAACATCTACACCACCTATGGTGATACCGGCCTGAATCTTAGCTGCGGATTTTTTGTCCTTTGCACTGGCTGGAACTACAGCGATAATACAGGTGAGCACCATTGCAATTAAAAGAATTATCACTATAATAGCAGTTATGACCCTTTGTTTTTTAGACCTTTTTCTCATTAATAATAAACGCTTTCTATAAAAGTAACATTATGAATTATATAATATGTGTCAATATGTACCCTTTTCCGTTTTTCCTTGCATTCATCATCTGCGCAATCGTCATTTTCACACTGATGAAAAGCGGAAGCAAAAAACATGAAAACGAAATGGATGAATACTTCAAACGGGAAAGAGAGGCCGATGCCACTCCCGCCAAAGATATTTCCAATCTTTCATATATTACCATTCCTATTGACACGTTTCCAATAGGAAAATTTACCGAAGATGATGACGAAGAAACGCTTTCTATTATTGAAGATAAAATATTAAGTCTTAATGAAAAACCACTTCTCAATCTTTCGGGCAAGACCAACACAGATCTGAAGCTCGAATATGGCGCTCCGAACCTGAAAAAAATGCAAGAGATTTCCGATGACTTTGACGAAATGGAAATCACCCTTTTAGACTATTCAAAGGCTCTCATGGAAAAAGGACACTACAGCGAATGCATCCCGGTACTCGAATTCCTGGTAAATAAAGGCAGCGGGATGAAGACTGCAAAAGAACTGCTGGAGGAGTGTAAATCCAAAGCAGCTCAATAATCTAATCTGGAAAAATCATTCTGGTGCAATAGTTTTTCTTAACAGCATCATATAATTATTCTCATAAATAAAACCGCCGTACTATTTAAGTAGCACGACGGTTTTACTTTCATGCAGGGAAATTTCTCTGCTATATTAAATTGTGCTTGAAAACTTTTTCAGGCTTCAGCGCCGGCCTTACCTGCATTAACCTTTTCAGGCTTTTCAACCTCTGTAATAAACAGGGTCTTTATACATGTAATAGATACAAGTACGCCGAGAACGATCAGGAAGGCGGCTACGATGAGCTGCATGCCGTTTACAAGGAAGGTAGCATTGCCAGCCATGAATGCCTTTACGTTTCCGATGACGTTTAAGATGATGGCTGTGAATGTAACAGCGAGCATCATGAGCATTGGGAAGTAAAGCATCTTGTGGGCACGGCCTGTAGCCTTCAGGAATACGGCAACACCGATCAGTACTAATGCTGCGAGCATCTGGTTTGCTGAACCGAAGAGTGCCCATACCTTCAGATAACCACCTAATGCAAGGACATAGCCAAGTGCGATTGTGATGATTGTGCCGAAGTAATCATTTGTAATGAACTTTCTCCATGCAGGCTGCTGTTCCTTCGGTGTCTCATTATCAGCAAATAATTCCTGCCATGAGAGACGGCCGATTCTTGCAACAGAATCAAGTGTTGTAAGAGCAAGAGCTGAAACTGACATTGTCATGAATACAGTTGCTACTGAGTTTGGAAGGCCGAACTTCTCAAGGAAGCCTGCAACACCCTGTGCAAAAATCTGGAAAGGTGTAAGGTCTGCCGGCTTCTGGCCGTTTACAGCAACAGCGCCGCAGATGATGAGTGAAATAACACCAAGAAGTGTCTCAAGAAGCATTGCACCGTAACCTACGAACTGCATATCCTTCTCGTTTCTGATTGTCTTAGAGCTTGTTCCTGAAGAAACAAGGCTGTGGAAACCTGAAACGGCTCCGCAGGCAATCGTTACGAAAAGTGTAGGGAAGAGATAACTCATGGAGCCATCTGCATTTGCAACTGCAAAACCATTGAATGCATTGAGCTTCATCTGTGGATGTCCAACAAGAACACCAACGAATCCGCCGAGCATCATGAAGAGCATCATGAATGTCGTCATGTAATCCCTAGGCTGCATAAGAAGCCACATAGGAAGTACGGCTGCAAGGAAGATGTATACCATGATGACATAGTTCCAGTTTGATGCGCTTAAGTACATTGGAAAATGCATACCAAGAGCAAATAAGCCAATAATGAGGGCAATACCGAGAACTGCTTTCACTGCTTCATTCATCCTCTTGCCGTTCTTTTCAACTGCTCTCTGAATAAGTCCTAAAACTATTGCTCCAAAAATAAACAGAATTGAAACCGAAGCTGCAGCTGCACCATTATAGTTCTGTGTAACCTTACCTGTAGCGGCATCTGTTAAAGTGCCCTGCCAGGTTGAGGAAACCATAGACATGAAAGCTGCAATGACAAGAAGGCAGAAAAGCCAGCAGAATAGTGAGAAGAGCTGACGCCCTTTTCTTCCTATATACTTCTCAATGACAAGACCGATTGACTGGCCCTTGTTCTTTACAGAAGCATAAAGAGCTCCGAAATCCTGAACGGCTCCGAAGAAAATGCCGCCGAAGAGAAGCCAGAGGAGTACTGGAACCCAGCCGAACATAGCGGCCATAATTGGTCCCTGTACAGGTCCTGCGCCTGCGATGGATGAGAACTGATTTGCAAAGACTGTAAGCTTTGAAGATGGTACATAATCTTTTCCGTCTTCAAATTCTACTGCAGGCGTCTTTGCCTCAGGATCGATTCCCCACTTTTTTGCAAGGAATCTGCCGTAGCCGAAGTACCCAGCGAGGAGTGCTACTACAGCGATAAGTAGAATAAACAAGCTGTTCATTTCAATCCTTCTTTCTACTAACAACGGGTTACTATATATGATGCCTTTTCCAAATCGCCAATTATGTGGTAATCCGCGGCATCTTCATAAGGCCGGAACTAAAATTTCTGTGATTCTTGTACTGCCCGCATTTCCCATTAGGCAATTCACAGGAATTTCATATTTTTATGGCCTTTAAGAAAAGCAATATAGCGATTTTTCGGGATTTGTCAACCAAAAAATGTACAAAACACCCCGATTTGTATGCCTTTTTATGCAATTTCGTGAAATTTATCTATTTTTTGTGAATTATATATGGCTAATTTGTTAATTTTTACAAGTTGATTTGTTAGTTATTACTAACTTGCGTGATAAAAAACAATTAATTGACGATACAAATATTATATTGTAGAATGGAAAAAGCACTGCGAATACAGGCAGGCGGTAAAAAGACCGCCACTCTGGCAAGTGACGGTTGCTATAATGTAACTATAAACCTTGTCTGAGAACAACCGCCTGTCGCAGTGCTCTTATATTGCTTATTATAATTTGGAAAGCAAAGATTGTCAAGAAATGAAAGAAGTATTCAAAAATCTGAGCGAATTCAAGGTTCAGAGCATCCTAGCCCCGCTGTTCAAGCTTCTCGAGGCATTTTTCGATTTATTAGTTCCGCTCGTCGTTGCAAAAATTATCGATGTCGGCATCGCAAATAATGACCACAGCTATATTATCCAGCATGTGCTGATTATGCTCCTCCTTGCAGCTGCCGGGCTCACAGTAAGTATTCTCGCCCAGTATTTTGCTGCAGTCGCAAGTGTCGGCTGCGTCTCGAAAATGCGCCAGAAGCTCTTCGACCACATCCAGTCTCTTTCAGAGAAAATATATGACCAGATTGGTTCATCTACGCTGATTACCAGAATGACATCCGACATGCAGCAGATCCAGAACGGCGTAAATATGTCGCTGCGCCTGCTGCTCCGGAGCCCGATGATTGTCATCGGCTCCATGATCATGGCATTTACGATTGATGTAAAATGCGCCCTCGTATTTGCCGTTGCAATCCCTGTTCTTTCAGTCGTCGTTTACGGCATCATGGTAATCAGCATCCCGCTGTTTAGAAAGGTTCAGTCCGCACTTGACAGCCTGCTTGATTCTACCAGAGAGAACCTGACAGGCGTCAGAGTAATCCGTGCCTTCTCCCGAGAGAAATCCGAAGTCTCAGAATTCGACCAGAAAAATAAAGACTTAACCCACTTAAATGAATTCGTCGGACGGCTTTCCGCACTCTTAAATCCTGCAACATTCGTACTTATTAATATCGCAACTATCGTGCTCATCAATGTCGGCGCTATCCAGGTAAACTCAGGCATCATCAAGCAGGGTGAAATCGTTGCGCTATATAACTACATGGCGCAGATGATAGTAGAACTCGTAAAGCTTGCATCGCTTATTATTCTTATTAATAAGTCAATCGCTTCAGCAGAAAGAGTTCAGTCCGTACTTGAGATGGAGCCTGGTATGGATTTCCCGAAGGAATATGTGGAAAAGACTGGTGCTAAGGCTGATGAGTCAAGCCTTGATGCAAATGAATCTGCTACTAATGCTGATATTGTAAATTCTGAATCTAGTTCAGTTCCTGTCGTCGAATTTAAAAATGTCTCACTCACTTATGAAGAGGGTGCTGCGCCTGCAATCGAAAATATTTCCTTTACAGCAATGCCTGGTGACACGATTGGCATCATCGGTGGTACAGGTTCTGGTAAATCTTCCCTTGTGAATCTGATTCCACGATTCTATGATTGCGACGCTGCGACGAAGACTGATGACGCAACTGGAATAGGCACTGCCTCCAATATTGACAATACACCACAGACTGGCTCTGGATCAGAAGCTGACAAAGCATCACAGGCAGACGTAGCCTCTAATACAGTTGCGTCATCATTCAATTCCGGTGTCTTTGTTTTTGGCAAAAATGTAAAAGATTATCCAAAGGGACAACTCATTTCCCATATCGGCGTTGTTCCGCAGAAGGCGATGCTCTTTGCCGGCACAATCCGTGACAACCTGAAGTGGGGAAATGAAGATGCGACTGACGAAGACCTCTGGTCTGCAATAAAGACTGCCCAGGCCTATGATGTTGTTTCAAATAAAGACGGCCAGCTCGACTGCAAAGTGGAGCAGAACGGAAAGAATTTCTCCGGCGGCCAGAAGCAGAGGCTTACGATTGCACGTGCGCTTGCGAAGAATCCTGAAATCCTCATCATGGATGATTCAGCCTCTGCGCTTGATTTCGCAACTGACGCAGCACTCAGGAAAGCCATCAATGCACTTCCTGGAAACATGACAGTCTTCATCGTTTCCCAGCGTGCATCTTCTATTAGAAATGCAGACAAGATCTTGGTTCTTGACGACGGAAAACTTGCTGGAATCGGAAAACATGACGAACTTCTGAAGGAAAATGAAGTTTATCAGGAGATTTATTATTCACAGTTCCCTGAAGAAAAACCAAAGGACTTGTCTTTGAAACAGCCGGGAAGTTCTGTCCAGTCAAATGATGCTATGTCTTCTTCAAATATCAATCTCGCAGGAGGTGATGCAGTATGAGTAATACAAAGTCAAATGCAATACCAGCCGGCACAGAAAATACAAATGTAAAAGAAGATAAAAAAATGAAAAAATCATCCGGAAAGAAAATGTCACGCGACGACAGCATGAAGACCTTAAAGAAGGTCATGACCTTCATCGGAAGATATAAAGCATTACTTGTACTTTCAATAGTTCTCGCTGCACTTTCAGTCGTATTGCAGCTTTATATTCCAATTCTCTTTGGTAATGCAATCGATGGCATTATCGCAAAGGGCAAAGTTGATTTCGGGATCATCGGATATTATCTCATCCGTATTCTCATCATGGTTCTGATTGCGGGAATCGCAACCTTTGTGATGAACCTCATCAACAACCGCCTTACTTACAGAGTCGTTCAGGATATCCGCTCAAAAGCCATCCGAAAGATTCAGGTGCTGCCGCTCTCCTATCTTGATACTAAGGAAACAGGAGATATCGTGAGCTGTGTCATCGCTGATGTTGACCAGGTCTCTGACGGATTACTTTTAGGCCTGACGCAGCTCTTCTCTGGCGTCGTTACGATTATCATGACGCTTGTCTTCATGTTCATGAAGAGCCTGCCGATTACCCTTCTCGTCATCGTCCTGACACCGCTTTCATTCTTCGTGGCAAAGTTCATCGCAAGCCATTCCTACAATATGTTCCACAAGATGTCTGACACGAGAGGCGAGCTCACTGCCCTCACAGAGGAAATGGTAAACGGACAGAAGATTGTAAAGGCATTCGGCTATGAAGCCAAGGCTTCAAAGCGTTTTTCAAAGATTAATGATGACCTCAGAAAATATTCTGAAAAAGGCGTCTTCTATTCAAGCCTGACAAACCCTTCGACAAGATTCATTAACAGCATAATCTATGCATTGGTTGCCCTTGTAGGCGCCTTCATGGTGCCAGGCGGCTCACTTACCGTCGGTGGACTGTCCGTAATGCTTTCCTACGCAAACCAGTACATGAAGCCTTTCAATGATATTTCTTCTGTCGTTACCGAGCTTCAGAATGCGCTTGCCTGCGCCGACAGGGTATTCTCTCTGATAGAAGAAGAACCAGAAAAGGATGCAGTGGATGTTGAGGAATATGATGCGGCTGTTGCAGATGCAAAGCCTACAATCGCAAACAATGCTGAAGCCACTAATACAACCGCAGGTAAAAATTCTTCAAGCGCAAATAATGATGTACAATTAAATGCATATTCTACAAATGCAGACAATACGCAATTAAATGCAGGTCCTTCAAAAGCAGCTTCATCTGAAATCGTTACTGATCATCAAGATGTTTCATTAGAAAATACATCAGGTTCTGTTAAGGGCGAAGTTGAAATCAAGGATGTCGCCTTCTCCTATGACAAGTCAAAGCACCTGATTGAAGGCTTCAATCTTAACGTAAAGCCGGGCATGAATGTCGCAATCGTAGGTCCTACAGGCTGCGGCAAAACTACCTTTATCAATCTCCTGATGAGATTCTATGATGTCGACAACGGAACTATTTCTATTGATGGAAAAAATATTTATGATATGAGCCGCCATGAACTGAGACAGCACTATGGTATGGTCTTACAGGAGACCTGGCTTAAAAATGCAACGGTAAGGGAAAATATTGCTTTCGGAAAGCCGGAAGCAACGGATGAAGAAATCATTGCCGCTGCAAAGGCTGCACACTCCTATGAATTCATCCGCCGTATGCCGAAAGGACTTGATACCGTCATCACGGATGATGACTTAAGCCAGGGCCAGAAGCAGCTCCTCTGCATCACAAGAGTCATGCTGGCGCTTCCTCCAATGCTGATTCTCGACGAGGCAACATCTTCTATTGATACAAGGACCGAGCTCATGATTCAGGAAGCCTTCAACAAGATGATGGAAGGCAGGACTTCATTCATCGTTGCCCACCGTCTGTCCACAATCAGAAATGCAGATGTAATTCTCGTCATGAAAGATGGGAAGATCATCGAGCAGGGCAATCACGAATCACTGCTTGCTGCCAACGGATTCTATACGAAGCTCTACAATTCACAGTGGGCAACGAACGATTGACGGGCGTTTTGCAATTTCTGTTTTTGTCTGTTTTAGTCTGCTTTCAATTTCTTCTTCTGGTGATTTGCCAAAAATGCTGAAATCAGTCCTGCCGGTGCGAAGCGGGAGAAGAAAATTCCCATGCGTACAGAGAAGCCGGGCACGATGACAGTCTTTCGTTTGAACATGCCGTCGATTGCAATTTTTGCACATTTATATGGCGGGATGCCGCCATTATGCTTGGCACCGGCAACTCTTGAAAATTCGGTTGCGACTGGACCAGGCGCCAGGATGCCTGCATATACATCACTGTTTTCTGCCCTAAGCTCAGCCGCAATGCTTCTGGTCAGAACTGCCACATAGGATTTCGTGGCATAGTATTCACTCATATATGGGCCTGCCGGCATGAGGCCTGCAGATGATGCGACGTTCAGAAGATAGCCCCTATCTTTCTCCTGAAAACGACTGATCATTTCCTTTGTGAGAATGTGGACAGCCCTTACATTTAAGGCCAGCATTCTTTCATCAAGATGCACATCTGTATCAAGGAATCCACCGATATGTCCAAAGCCTGCATTATTTATAAAAACTTCTACATCGACACTGTCTACAAGTGATAGCAATCTGGAAATATCTGACTTTTCAACCAGGTCACATCGAATTATTTTGATGTGGCTTGAATCTTTATTTCCCGCAGACATCATGAGCTCTTTCGAAAGTCCCGCGAGCCTGTCCTCACGCCTTGCAGCTAAGATCAGCCCATAACCCTTTTTGTAGAGAATCTTTGCCATCTCACGGCCAATGCCGCTTGACGCACCAGTGATGACTGCATATTTTTTATATTTACTATTTTCCTCCATACATCATTCTCCTGAAATGCACCGGCACTCCCTGCATCTATGTCCCTTATTACCTTCTCATGCTACGCCTCTCGAATCCGCATGGTGCTTCTTCTTATCCTCATACATGAGCGAATCAATTTCATTTAGAAATTCTTCTCCGCTCTTTCCTGACTCCCCATTATACACCTTATAGCCAATCGATAATGACAGACGGCACGGAATGCTTTTCCTGTCATTGTAATATTCCATTTTTTCCCTGATCGTATTTACTGAATTAATCAGTGCAATTTCTGTCTTATCATAAGTAAGCACGATGAATTCATCACCGCCATAACGGTATATGGTGACATCGTTTCTCGTAACCGTAAGCGCACGTCTAAGCATATGGGCAACAAGCTGAAGTGCCTCATCCCCAACACTATGACCATATGTGTCATTAATACTTTTAAAGAAATCAATGTCAATCATGATGCCGGAAAAGGTCTCATGATCCGAAGTCCTTCTTGTGATGCAGCTGTCAAAGGCACGGCGGTTTAATGCATTCGTGAGATAATCCACGCTCGAGTCCTTGCTCTGCAGGAAAAGATAATTAAAAATACTTCCAAGGGAAATGCCCGCATATTCAAGCTGGACATTTGGAAAAACAACCTGAAAAAGGCCGCCTACCAAAATAAAAAAT
>ONHZ01000041.1 GCA_900317755.1 uncultured Lachnospiraceae bacterium | reverse complement strand
CAAACTAATAAATACAGAAATTTTCAAGAATTAATATCTTATCATACGTAATGAATGATTTCAGAAAATATGAACACCTAATATTCTAAGAGTTATAGTTTCAGCCCCGGCTCCGCATTCAAAGAATAATCCGAAAAATCCTGCTTCAGATACTGGTAATACGCTGCCGCGCCGATCATTGCTGCATTATCCGTGCAGAGAATCATGTCCGGCCGGTAGAATTTGATGTGGCGCTTCGCACACTCCTCTTCCATCGCTTTCCGAAATGCGCTGTTTGCAGAAACGCCGCCCGCAATGGCGATTCTGTCCTCGCCGAATTCCTCGACGGCGTCCATCGCATGTCCGACAAGAGCAGAAACAACAGCCTTCTGGAAGGATGCTGCAATGTCAGCATTATTCACTTCCACGCCCTTCATCTTCATGGAATTCAAATAATTCAGCACAGCAGATTTCAGCCCGCTGAATGAAAAATCGTATTTCTTGCCTGTGACCTTTGCGACAGGAAACTGGATTGCATTCGCGTCTCCTTCTTTTGCTTTCTCCTGGATTTTCGGGCCGCCCGGGTAGCCGAGCCCGATTGCACGGGCGACCTTATCGAAGGCCTCGCCTGCTGCATCATCAACAGACTGACCAAGGATTTCAAATTCATTGTAGTCAAGCACACGGGTCAGTGTCGTATGTCCGCCGCTCACGATGAGGCATAAAAATGGCGGCTCAAGATCAGGATTTGAAATGAAGTTCGCTGCGACATGCCCTGCAATGTGGTTCACGCCTATGAGCGGCTTGTCCTTTGCCCAGGCAATCGCCTTTGCTGCAGAAACCCCAATCAGAAGCGAACCAACAAGACCAGGCCCCTTTGTCACAGCAACAGCATCTATTGTGTCAAAGGTCTCTCCTGCATCTTCAAGTGCCTTCTCAATTACCTGATTAATCCTCTCGATGTGCGCCCTCGAAGCGATTTCCGGTACTACCCCGCCATACAGCGTATGAAGTGGAATCTGCGTCGAGATCACGTTTGACTTCATCTCACGGCCATTTACTACGACAGCTGCAGAGGTCTCATCGCAGGAGCTTTCGATTGCTAATATTTTTATTTTTTCAATATTATTTTCAAACATTTTCTATATTATTTTACAGCCAATCCAAAGTCATGAAAATCATTGCGTATCAGTTGTCTCCAGAATTTCCCGGTGTAATTACAGTTCCAGAATCCAGCGGATTTCCTTCTGAATCGCAGAGTTCAAAGGCGACAATTTTGTAGTTTCCATTATCATCCTTGCGAAGCGCATACTTCTGGTATACCTTTGAGCAGCCGCTGCCCTCAGTGACAAAATAGCTTGCGATGACCGATGCCATATCGCTGCCATCATAAGTATAATATTTCACTTCATCCGAATCACAGACATCGGTCGATGCAATGACCCTGTCATGCTTCGCATAATCTGCAATATCTGCCTTAAGCGCAGTCAGATATGTATCCCTCGGGTTTGCATCAATGAGCTCATCATCCCAGAGCTCACGCGCCTTATCCGCGAGATCTATGACCTGCTCATCCGTAGTATCGTCGTTATAATAAAGCTTCACAATCTTATTGTACCATTTGATAACTGAACGCGGCGTGCCAGGATAATCCTCCTGAAAATCCTTGTTCAAGACCTCATCCATAGCTGTAACCTTTTCTGGCTCGGCCGTCTCCTCATTCGACGTGGTCCTCTTCGAAAGGTAAACATAAAATGAAATAATAAGAACAGCGATAATGCATCCAAAAATCGCTGTACGGATGACTTTTCTCATTTATTCTCCTTCGTCTACGAAATCCAGTTCCTTCTTCAGTCCATCCTTCCCAAGCCTTGACTCAGGGAAAATTTTCTTGACGCCCTTCATATAGCGTTCTCCGTTCATCAGCGCAGGTGAGAAATGAGTGAGCCATAGTTCCTTCACATGCGCTTCTTTCGCAAGTGCCGCAGCCTCCGTGAAAATCATGTGCTTCTTTTTTTTCGCATCTGGAAGCTTTTCGCGCTCACCATACATTCCTTCGCAGATGAAAAGATCAGACTCCTTTGCAGCCTTCACAATATTTTCGCATGGTCTTGTATCTGTCGTGTAGGTAATCTTAAGTCCTCTTCTCGGCGGTCCCATTACCATATCCGGCGTATACGTCTTGTCTCCGTCAGTCACAGTCTCGCCATGCTGGAGTGAATTCCAGTATTCTACGGGAATATTCTGCGCCTTTGCGCCCTCAAGGTCAAAAAGTCCGAGACGCGGAATATAGAGCGAATATCCATAACATGTCACATTGTGGTTCACACGGAAATATGTGATTTCATAGCCATTCAGCTCAAATGTGTCATATTCCTTGTCGAATTCATGCAACTCGATTTCAAAAGGAAGCTGCGGTGCAATGACACGCAGTGCATTGACCACTCTGGTAAGACCTTTAGGTCCAAACATCTTCACAGGGGCAGTTCTGCCGCCATTTCCCATCTCAAGCAAAAGTCCCGGCAGTCCGCTGATATGGTCTGCATGATAATGCGTGAACAGCATCGTATCAATTGAATGCGGCGACATCCCCGCCTTCTTCATCGCAATTTGCGTTCCTTCACCGCAGTCAATCAGAACATCACTGCCATTATATCGAACCATCAGGCTCGTCAAATACCTATTCGGAAGCGGCATCATCCCGCCGGTTCCAAGCAAACATAAATCTAACAAAATAATCTCCCTAAACTATATTATTAACGAACTGCATTACTTTCAATCCAAATATTTCCGCATGAGCACAGCATCTTCCACTGGCTCGTCATAGAAATGTGGTCGCTTCGAAAAGCTTTCAAATCCTTCTTCTTCATAAAATAAAATTGCAGTGCTGTTCGATTCTCTTACCTCTAAATAGATCGACTGAACTGCCTTTTCCTTCAGCCTCTTGTAATATTCCTGCATGAGGCTTTTCCCAATGCCACGCCGCCTGAAATCATCTGAAACAGCAATGCTTGTAAGTTCTGCCTCATCTGCAGCAAAGTAACTCACAAGGTAACCTGCAGGCAAATCATCTGAAGCTTTGCAATCAGTGGCTAAAGCATTATTCATGCCTCTATCAACATTGATTCTATCATCTGAACTGGCCGTAATAAGTATAGTCTGCGGATTTTTCCCTGCCGATTCAAAGTCTCTTATTTTCCAAGATTCCTTTGGAAGTGCATCACCTGAAATCTTTGCACAGGCTTCAAAATCGCTTTCCTGCATATCTTTTATTTCTATCATATCATTTTCCGGCTACCACAGTCCCCGTTTTTTGCACTTGTGGTAGCTACCCGACTGCTCGCGTGCCTTGCGTTCACGCTCTGCCTGCGACATCCGAAGATATTGCGGGCGGAAATCATCTGCGGTGAAAAGTGCTACACTATCAAGTGATGAAATAGACTTGTATGTATTTTCAGCAGAAAGCCTTCCCGAAATACCGTTTTCTCTGAGAAAATCAAGTGCCAGAGTCCCGACAGATGATGCCCGCTGCCTGTTCAGTGATGCTGGTGCAAAAGAAAATGGTACTTTGCAGAGTGACTCAATCTTCTCAGAAAATACAGGCACACCATCTCCAAGAAAAATCACAGGGCTCCCATTCGAATTTATTTCAGAAATAAT
This sequence comes from uncultured Lachnospiraceae bacterium, assembly GCA_900317755.1. Lineage (GTDB taxonomy): Bacteria > Bacillota > Clostridia > Lachnospirales > Lachnospiraceae > RUG306. The sequence goes on along the minus strand of ONHZ01000041.1, from coordinate 1,960 downwards.
ATCTTCAATCGGAACGGCACACTGAGGCTTCTTCATAATCAAGCACATATTTCTATCTATCTGTGAATCTGAATCTTGCAGTTTCACTTTGTCACTTGAAATATCATTAGATTTTTCTGGTGAAGAATTTTTGGTGCAGGCTCTGTACCCGTAAATCCCAGTATAAACTTCCCCACGCCTTGCATCCATAAGTGGAACAATATCAGCACTGCTGCCCCACAGATTGTAGGAAAGTCCCATGAGTGTCGGAACAGATACAATTGGAATCCCAAGTGCCATCGCTATGCCCTTTGCAGTCGTGCCGCCAATACGCAGGCCGGTAAAAGAACCCGGGCCGCTTGACACAGCCACAAAATCGATTGTACTCTTGTCAAGTGAAATAAGCCGGCAGAGAGAATCAATCATCGGAAGCAGTGTCTCAGAATGTGTCTTCTTAAAATCTGTTGTGTATTCGCCTAGCAGCACATCATCCTCGATTACCGCACATGATGCCACCAGGCCTGAACTTTCAATTGCTAATATTTTCATAAACTTCTTTATTCATATCAATATTATTGATCTTTTATCACAAATACAAATAATTCTTATTGATTTATTATCACAAATACGAATAATTATTATTGTTAGAATATTTACATTTCTCAGAAAAACAACCTTAGAGAACAAGTTCTCTATGATTGTAACGACTGAAAATATATTATCATACAATAGAAATCTTCCTATAGTCCAGCCCCTTCTCAAGATTCTTCTCAATGGTGACCTTCGTCGTATTTGCTGGCAGCAGGTCATCAATATTCTCTGGCCATTCTATCAGACAGACACCAGCAGAATCAAGATATTCGTCAAAACCAATCTCAAGAATCTCGTCCGGATCCGCGATTCTGTACGCATCGAAATGATAAAGCGGCAGACGCCCGGAATGATATTCCTGCACTATCGTAAAGGTCGGGCTGGTAATATCATCATCGATACCGAGTCCCTTTGCAAAGCCTTTTGTAAATACTGTCTTGCCTACTCCAAGATCACCGGAAAGTGCAAATATCTGCCCTGCTGTCGCTTTCTCACCAAAGCTTTTCCCCAGCGCATATGTTTCCTCAAATGAATGCGTTTCGTAAATCATAATATGTCAATTTATTTTTTTGCATGCAACTACCTGTCCAATGTAATAGCTCGCATTTAATCCTGTGAGCTAATAATTCTACCGTTGCTTCAACATCCTTAATCTTTCACGTGGCAGCCTGTCAGCAAAGAATTCTCTCACTCCTCTGACATCACTACCGCATACACTTTTTGGCAAAATAAATGCAGAATCACGACCAGTAAAAACATAGAAATATCTGGAAGTTTCCTTCACTAAATACACCTTATCCCAGGAAACGAATTCTATCTTTGGTTTCAAAGCAGAATCATCACGATTATTTTCTGCATTGTCAATATTAGAATTTTCTCCTGCCTTCACATTATCCTTGCCAGCCGATGGCCTCAGCTGTTTTATCCTCACTCCATCATTTGAAAGAAAGAAATCAAATGGCCGCTTGTATTTATCCAGGTTCTGGATCTCTGCCTTTGCCTGCAAAAACATGATCAGTGGAAAATATGCGATTACAATAATCGCTGAAAAAATGTAGAGAACCGAATAAAGCAGTCCAATTTTCCCAAATGTCGCAAATACAATAAAGAGCAGCATCAGAAAAAAGACGATTGCCAGAAGCCCCTGAAATGAATGCAGAACCTGGTACATTTTGTACGAAAAGAGGTCTTTTCTTTTTAATTTGATGTGGAACTCAAACGGCAGCATTAACGCTTTTCCTGTAGAAAACAAACAGCAGCAAAGATTTTTTCCTGCGGAACTCAAACAGCAATATCAAGAATCTTCCTGTGAAAATCAGGCTGAAACATTGAGACTCTTCCCATTGTTTAGAATCGAATTCAGGGAGCCCTCATTTGCCCTGTACGGATT
>ONHZ01000050.1 GCA_900317755.1 uncultured Lachnospiraceae bacterium | reverse complement strand
CACACCCTTTGACAGAAGTTGCTTGATAATTCATAATGGTCATGGACAAAAAAATATATACAGAAATGAGATTTTTATGCGTCTTGACAAATTTCTCTCTGCGGCCGGACTTGGCAGCAGGACAGATGTGAAAAAAATAATAAAGCGCGGGCGGATTTTGGTGAATGGAAAAATTGCCGAAAGACCTGAGCAGAGCATAGATGAAAATAATGATGAAGTCTGTCTTGACGGCGAAAAAATCTCTTTCAAGGCAAATCATTATTATGAGCTTTATAAGCCGGATGGAGTTGTCTCGTCTACGAGGGAGGGCGCGAGCACGACTGTCGTCTATTTGCTTGCAGACGAAAATGTAAAAAATCTTTCGCCTGTCGGAAGGCTGGACAAAGATACGACGGGGCTTCTCATATTAACCGATGATGGGGCGCTGATTCACAATTTATTATCTCCGAAAAAACATGTGGAGAAGGAATATGTGGTGACGCTCCGGGATGAAATTTCGGATGATGATCTAAAACGTCTTGAAAATGGACTTGACATAGGAGATGATAAACCGACACTTCCTGCCAAGACCATCCGCACCGGCGAAAAAGAAATCCACCTGATTCTTCACGAAGGGCGATTTCATCAGGTGAAAAGGATGCTTAAGGCTGTCGGAAATGAAGTTACTGCACTAAAAAGAATACGGATGGGAGGACTGGTTCTGGATGAGTCTCTGCAGCCCGGGGAATACAGGGAACTCACGGAAGAGGAAATCGGATTATTGAGGTCCTGATTATTTTGCCCCCCAAAAAATTACTAGCTCATCTTTGTGTTTTCATTATGCTGGTTCTTTTTGGTTTTTGCTTCGGAAAAAGATAAGCGCTGAAGCCATGAGTATCGAAATACCAATCAGAACATGAATAGGATAATATAGCACGAATTTTTCCGGAATCAAAAAAGAAAGAATCGTAATAGCACCAGCTGGTGGAAGATATATCTTTATCTTTCTAAAGAAGAATAAGAAAATTCCCATAGCAAGCACTGCGGCAAGCGTGAGAGGCAGGTTGAGCCTCATATGAATAATAAAGCGAAGCAATGAACCCGTGAGTGCACAGAGAAACATAAGCAGGATTACCTTAAATGGGTGCTTTCTTGGAGCGGTCTCGCGGTTAGTGAGTTCAGTGAAAGCAACGAGAAGTGGCGGCGCCATCATAAATTTAAGTCCGCTTTTGATGGCAAGGATAATTAATACTGCACCTATTACTACGCGTACGAAGAGGTCCCTAAAATCCAGGGGACCTCTTTTTATTTTTTCAAAGGTCTCTTTCTGACGATATCCAGTCTTTTCAAAAATAATTCTGATGACAAGCGCAAGTGCTGTGAAACTTATCGCAGAGATGAGATAGGCTTTTGATGTTGTCTGTAAAAGTATGGGGAGAACCATCGCAGAAATCATCGGAGCAAAGCTCGTGCCACTTAAGATAAATATGACTTGTGCAAGGAAGAAGGCAAATATTAATTTCACAATATGACTTCCAGGGCAGAATAATACAATGAGCACGCCTAAAACTGCACACAGAGTAATGTATATGAGAATTCTGATTTTGTCAGTTTCCCAGAACATATTCGGCAGGAAAATGCTTCCGATTGTAATCGCGGCAATTTCCGGGAAGATGATTTCCCTGTTATGGAAAATTTCAGACGTTCCAACCATGAGAAATGTCATAATGAGAATCGCAACATCGACAAATATTCGGTCTTTATTATTTTTTGAGGTAGTAGTCTCCAAGAAGGTATCCTTCTAATATTTTTTAATAGTTCTTTTCATTATCTCGTTACGGCTTATTAGTATGCCATCAAATGAAAAAGATTGTCAACATCGATTCTTTTTATTGTTTATTTTTGGTTTAGGTATTATATTAAAAATTATAGGCAGTTGCATTTTATATTAATGAAATGCGAAGAATATTTGGGGAGAAAATAGTAAGATGAAGTCTGATGTAAAGAAAAAAGTTTCATTCGGAAATGTAATATTGGGGCTGCTACTAATCATTCTTGCTGCATTCGCATTCTGGTACGGTAACGTCGTCATGGCAGTAAATTCCGGGACGAAATTCTTTATGGTATGGTTTGTCCTTGGAATTATGTTTCTTGTGCTTGGAATCATAACTGTCCGAGGGAAATGGGGCAAAGTTCATAAAGCGATAAAGATACTGATTGCCTTATTTTTTATATGTTCAGGGATTTTGCTTGCTATCACATGGAGCCTGATAATCCCGCATTTTGAAGATCGTGGTGAGCCGGGAGCAGATGCTGTCATTGTTCTCGGTGCGCAGGTTAAAAAATCTGGCCCCAGTACTGTCTTAAAATACAGGCTTGATGCCGCAATTGATTATCTCAATGACAATCCTGATGCTGTCTGTATTGTTTCGGGATATCAGGGAAAGAAAGAGCCATTTGCAGAAGCAAAGGGAATGAAGGAGTATCTGGTGAAGCAGGGCGTCGAAGAGGACCGCATCATCATGGATGATAAATCAAAGAATTCTTCTGAAAATCTTGAATTCAGTAAAAAGTTTCTTCCAAAAGATAACGCCAAAGTTGTCCTTGTCACGAGCAATACTCATATGTACAGGGCACTTCAGATTGCAAAGAAAAATGGCTACACAAATATTTCAGGACTTTCAGCACATACGCCCAAGCTTTTTCTCTTAAATGGCATGCTCTATGAAAGCCTGTCGATTGTGAAGAATACGGTACTTGGAAGGATGTAATGAATGTCAGGGGTTGCTTATAGTCCCTTGATGATATCCAGATAATCCTGTCGTTCATCAACCACGGCATAAACAGTTACTAATTTATTTCCTTCATCAATTTTGTAAAATACCAAATCTTTCTTGAGTATCAACACCTTGAACCCCTGTCTTTTAAGGACCTGATATCTGGGATCAGTCCCTATGTATGGATTTGATGAGAGTTTATTTATTTCGTCTTCTATATAGTCGAGCTTTTCTAATGCAACATCATTTCCAAATTTCTCGGCAATGAATAATATTATTTTCCGAAGACATGCGTCAGCGGTATCGGTTCGAATAATTTTGTACACTTATTTGGTCTCCTTCAGAATATTTCGAAGGTCATTAAAAGTGTCTTCAATAGGAGCGGTCCGTCCTTGACGGACATCCTCTTCCGACTCAGCGAGAAGCTCCAAGAGTTCAAGGCGCGCCTTCATTCTTTTATATTTTTCATAGCTAAGCGAGACTGTATCGCCACGCCCATTTACAGTAATAATAACTGCCTCATCATTTTCCCTGCATTCTTTTGAAATTTCATTGTAATGATTTCTAAGGTCTGCAGAAGGTCTAATATCCTCTTGTAATGCAAGCATAACCAGGCTCCTTTCTCATTCATAGACAAATTATATCATAAAAATAGTATCTTTGCATTAATAAAGGATAAATATTTTTTATTGACAGATCCAGGGAAGACCTTAATTCTTTCTAGAACGATTGCGTAAAGTGTCGTATAATTATTTGAAACAATGTTTTAAAAATTACCTCAAGCTGGGGTAAATTTAATATCTAATCTTGTAATTAAGAAAGGATAATAATGTCAGCACAGGAAAAACAGAAGGAAAGAGAAGAACTTCATAAGGCAATATGGTCGATTGCAGATGATTTGAGGGGCGCGGTCGATGGCTGGGATTTTAAGAACTACGTGCTTGTCACGATGTTCTACCGCTATATTTCCGAGCATCTGACGGAAGAGATCAACCGGAATGAGCATGAGGCTGGAGACAGCGCTTTCGACTATGCGGATATTTCTGATGATGAGGCAGCAGAAGTAAAGGCAGATCTCGTAAATGAATACGGCTACTTCATAAGCCCGAGCGAACTGTTTAGGAATGTTCTAGCGCATTCAAAGGATGACGAGAACCTCAATATGACGCTTGAAAAAGTATTCAAGGACATCGCCTCATCGGCAAACGGAACGGCTTCGGAGAAGAGCTTTTCAGGACTCTTCTCGGATTTCGATGTGAATTCAAACAAGCTCGGGAATTCTGTCGCTAACAGAAATGAGCGTCTTCGCAAGCTTCTTCTCGGCGTGAACAATATGAAGCTTGGCAATGCCGATGACATGAATAATGACACCTTCGGTGATGCATACGAATACCTGATGACCATGTACGCTTCAAATGCAGGTAAATCCGGTGGCGAGTTCTTCACGCCGTCCGATGTTTCCGAGCTTCTTACCCGTCTTGGAACAGTCGGAAAGAAATCTGTAAATAAGGTATATGATCCGGCCTGCGGTTCGGGATCGCTCCTTCTAAAAGCGAAGTCTGTTCTCGGTGACAAGGGTGTACAGAAGGGGTACTACGGTCAGGAAATCAACATCACGACCTACAATCTCTGCCGCATTAATATGTTCCTTCACAACATAAACTACACGAAGTTTTCGATTGCGAACGGCGACACGCTCACGGATCCGAAGCACTGGGATGACGAGCCCTTCGAGCTCATCGTCTCGAATCCGCCGTATTCAATCAAGTGGGTCGGCGATGATGATGTGAAGCTCATAAATGATCCCCGCTATTCGCCAGCCGGCGTTCTCGCTCCGAAGAGCAAAGCCGACATGGCCTTCATCATGCACTCGCT
>ONHZ01000021.1 GCA_900317755.1 uncultured Lachnospiraceae bacterium | reverse complement strand
AAGCCTTCACAACCTGCACAATCCTTGTACAGAGTTACCTATGCATTGCTTCAGTGTTTACGAAGCATTACATCATAATAATATATCTTATGTTTATATCGGATTTCCGTCAAGATAAATAATATGTTATGGAATTTGCACTTTTATTAGTACATAAAATATTAGCTGCCTCAGATCACATAGTCCAGCGAATTGACTTCATCCACTCTCGTGCAGCTTTCACGAATCATGAGCTTGCCATCGATTTTAAGGCTGATGGATTCTGAGTGCCCGCCGTGGATTCTGTCAAGAAGAATGGCAGTTGCAAACCTTGCCATCGCTTCCTTGTCAATGCGGACAGTCGTAAGCATCGGCTTTATGAACTGCGCAGCCTCGATATCATCAGATGAAATGATGGAAGGAAAATAATATTTATTCTTCGCCTTCGCAAGACACTTCAGCATGCCGATTGCGACCATGTCATTTGCACAGTAGAATGCTGTCGGTGGATTCTCCTGCTTCAAGAAATGCTGCATCGCCTTGTAGCCCTCGCTCTCTATGTGCCTGACTTCCATTGTGTCCTCTGGCAGAGGCTCAAGATTGTGCCGGAACATCTCCTGCAGATAACCTGTATATCTTGACTCATGGTGGCAGCTGCCGACATAACCGATTCTCCTATGCCCGAGCTTGATGAGATAATTCATCGCAAGGTTTGCAATATGCGCACCATCGCAGATGACTTCATCTACAGCATAATCTGTAGAATTTCGATTGATAGATACGACTGCTTTGTATCTCTCATTCAGCAGCTTCAAAATTGATTTATTACATTTTCCAAGGACAATAAGACCATCGGATTTTTCAGAGCGGTCAGTGGTCATCTCATCTATCTCTTGATGGACTTTTTCAAAGTCCACATTCTCTTCTGCCGAAAAACATTCTTCTGTAAAAAATCCGGAAAGTATGCAGTGCTTTCTATTAAACTCCATTTCAAGTGCACGATACACTTCATTAAAAAATTCGTCCTGCTCGAGGGAACTGTTTCTGGTAAGGAGAACATCAATGAGATAGACTTTCTCTTCGCTCTTCTTTCCCATCTTGAGATTCTTTGCAGCCTCATTTGGGACATAGTTTAATTCGTGTGCGGCGGCAAAGACTTTATCTCTTAAGTCCTTGTCTGCGCACTTGTGATTTGGATCATTTAATATTCTTGAAACCGTCGCAGCTGAAACACCAACTTTTTCTGCTATCTGTTTTAATGACATTTATCCCTCACTAATATTACTTTCAAATTAAAACATGCAATATTTTCACCACATATTCATTATTGAAAGCACCATTAACCTTCTGCATCAATCAAAGATATTAAACTATTATACAACACTTAAACTGCAAAAGACATTTGCTAATTAGCTTGTTTCATAATATAGTGACGAAGCAAAAAATTCTTCAAAATATTCTTACTGTAAGCATAAAAAAATTCCAGCCCGCCGCAAGAATTACTCCTGCAGACAGGCTGGAAATATGAAAGATATGAAAGGATGGATGTTTAATCTATTTCTGTAACAATATAGTCCTTAACATTCAATTCAGTTGTAATTAAATCATTTTCCTTAAGAAAATCTGCTGTCTTCTGAATCTCACTGATATTCTCATCTGAAATATCGATCGGGAATGATGCTTTCGAAAGTGCTGTGGTCAGTACGTCTTTACTCAATCCAAGTGTGTCCGCATATTTAGCAATATACGTTTCTTTATCATCCTGTAGTTTCTGTACTGCTTCTTTATACACATCAATAAATATTTTCACGATTTCAGGGTTTGCATCAAGATAATCATCATTGATGATGATTGGTGCATCTGATTCATACACGCCTGTTCCGTCGGCTAAGACCTTGCCAACGCCATCAGAGACGATTCGAGATGGGGTCGGTTCCCAAACGGCGACAGCATCAACCTCACCATTTGAAAGTGCAGCCTCCTGTTCACCAGGAGAAATATTTACCGTCTCCACATCAGATAGTGAAAGGCCATTCTTATTCAATAAACCGCTTAAAAAGCACTGCGCTGAAGAGCCAATGACAACACCAATCTTTTTGCCTTTTAAATCCGAAACTGTCGAAATGTCAGAATCTGTTTTTACCAAAACAGAATGAATCTGCTCACCATTATATGAAATTCCAATCAAAGACCTTTTCTGGCCTGCTGCAATTCCAGATAATGCAGGAACATCACCCATATTTCCAAGATCAACATTTTGAGATGCAAAGGCTTCATTTTCTGGTGGACCTGATTCAAATTCGGTATATGTTACTTTCACATCATAGCCCTTATCTTTCAAAGCACTCTCGATCAGATTCTCATCCTTCAGAATAAATAATGGAATATTCCCGACAATCGGCTGATATGCTACATGAAGTTCTGTTGCGGTGTTCTTTCCATCACTTGACTCCGCTGTTTCTGAACTCCCTGCTGAATTACTTGTGTCCGTGCTGTTTGATGATGTGCTTGATGCACCGCAGGCTGTGAGCGGCAGAACAAGTGCTACTGAAAGCGCAACGCCTAATGCTTTTCTTATTACCGAATTATTTATCTTTCGAGTATTCATGGTGAAACTCCTTTCTTAATTTTCTATGTGGTCACAAATCACTCTGATGTTGCTGATATTTCAACTCGCACTGCATTGTTCAATTTGAGGATAGTATCATTTAAATGTACGATATTTCTACAGTGCATTGTCAGTGGATATACAGCATCATTTTGCAATTCGATCAAGGTGGGTAAATACCGGGTGGAGAGCCTCCTCTTCTTTCGCCCTCTTAGCTAATGATGTGTTCTTTACTTCGGTGGGCTCGATTACCCAGATGGTCGAAAGGTCCTTGTAGCCATCCTCGATGACCTTCTGGTAGGCCTCCTCAAATTCCTTTCCAGCTACGATAGCCCTCTTGACAATGCCTGAAATTTCATAGCTTTCTTTGTCCTTTGTCAGAATACTGATCTTCACTTCCTTGTCATGCCAGATCGAATAGACAAGATTTTTATTATTCTGCGAGGATTCGATTAGCTCATAGAAAATGATTTTTCCATTTTCCTCTGCATGAATCGAGCTCTTAAATACGACATGAAGTATGCCGTCCTTGCTTTCCGTCGCAAGCACCTTGATCGTGTCGTCAGAATTTATTTTTTCTCTTAATGAATCATCTATCAAATCACTCATATTGCACCTCCTAAACTCTATTAAGGTAACGCCCCTTCGCTTGCTTAGCAAACTCAGCGGCAAGTCGTCTAAGCGCATATAAATATGCTGCTTCGCAGCATAGCGCTTAGACTCTAGCCAAATCTGTATTCGGGTGGTTTCCGCAGCGCCTGTAATCATCAAAGTCAACCGGGATATTGTACTTTCTCCTCAGATCTTCAAATTTCTTTGAAATCTTCACGCAGTACTCAAGTGACGGATTCTTTGCATCCTTTAAGATCGAACCTTTTGACGGCTGCCAGATCGTAGCTGCGCAGGTAATGCCAGCTTCGGCGAGTTCTTCTGCTTCCTCGCTTACTTTTTGATAAGCCTCATCTTCGGTAGCAAAGCCTATTCCTTCTGCAAGCTCAGTTCCCGTGACAAGACCGGTATCGACATGCCCGCGTCCAAAAATGTCAACTGCTGCCTTCAGCCTGTTCTTCCACTCCTGGTAGCCTACAAATTTCGCTTTACCAGGGCAGAGCTTGTTGAATACATCTTCATTTAGGACTTCAATATCTGCCGTGTATGCAGGAAGTTCAGTTTCATTATGAAGCCGCTCAAGCTGCTTTCTAGAATATGCAGTTCCGATGAGCTGCAGCGGATATTTTCCATCTACGAATAAATCAGAAAGTGCATTGATGAGCCTGATATTGTAATCGACCTCATCATCTAAGAGCTCTTTTCCTGAAAGGATCGAACCGGTCGTAATCATTATGTTTGTAAAGCGGCCTTTCTGCTTGAGTGCCTCAGCAACGACTTCCTTGATGTCTTCAATATCGCTTAAGACTTCCTCGCCGTTTTTCTTCTTTTCGCCGCCCTGCGCACCGATTGGGCAGTACTTGCACCCGCAGCCTGGCGTGTCCCAGAAATGGCAGTACCAGCTGCCTGTGATGTCAAGCCTCTGAGGACGCGTTGAAACCAGCGACCACATCGGTTTTCCTGATTTCGTGAACTTGTCAAAGAAATCTGCTCTTTCCCAGTAGAAAACTTCATCAACCTTCTCACCCTGATCAGTGACAATTAAATGATCACCTTCCCTGTCGACTAAGTATGGTGCTCTGTGTTTCCTATTCTCGCCAGTCTCATGAAGAACTACTGACGTACCATCACGAAGCAGGAGTCCTGTCGGAACAATTCCATTGCTGTCTGAGAAAATACAACTTGGTGCTGCAGAGTGTATCTTTTTATCAAATAATAAAAGTGCCGCATCCGAATAAACCACGCCTCTTCTCTGAAGATCTGTTTTTAATATTGCAAATTTTGAAAAATCCGGAAACTCTTCGATGACTTCTTTCAGGGATTTTTCCTCATCCCTCCAGTTTCCGTATTTTGATTCATCTATTTCATTCATATCTCTTCTCTTTCAATCAATAACCTTTGGTAACCATCAGTGCCAACATCGGTCTGCGTAAATTAATTGAAAGATACGCTTATTATTTCTTTTCATATTACATAATCCTCCACTGCCTCTACCGGCTTGAAGAAGTAGTCATACACCTTCTTTTTTGTCTCAGTGAAAAACACATTATTTCTGTCTCTTGGCCTTGGAAGATCAACCTCTACAATGTCCCTGATTCTGCCTGGATTTTTTCCCAGAACGATAATCCGATCTGACAGATACACTGCCTCTTCAATATCGTGCGTGACCATGATCATCGTCGTATTTTCTTCTTCTTTTATTCGTAGCAGCTCATTCTGAAGGCAGATCTTCGTAAATGCGTCAAGTGCTCCGAATGGCTCATCAAGAAATAATACCGATGGATTGTTTACCAGAGCCCTTGCGATGTTCGTTCTCTGTGCCATGCCGCCTGATAATTCCTTCGGATATGCATTTTCAAATCCTGTGAGACCGACCAGCTTTATCGCTGCAAGTGCCCGCTCTTCCTTTTCTTTTTTTGTTCCCTCATCGAGTGCAAAAATAATATTATCTTTGACTGAGAGCCATGGAAAAAGCCTTGCTTCCTGGAATACGAAGCCGCGTTCCTTTGCTGGCTTCTCAATTTTCTTTCCATCGATGTCGACTTCACCACCATGGTGACTGTCAAGTCCGGAAAGGATTCGAAGCAATGTGCTCTTGCCGCAGCCTGACGAGCCAACGATACATATGAATTCGCTTTTCTTTACATCAAATGAAATATCATCAAGTACATTTAATTGTTTGCCATTTTGGAAAAATTTTCTTGAAACATCCGATACCTTTATATAATCGCTCATATCTTTCACCTGCTTTTCATTTAGCCGCTTAATAAGGCTACCTTTTTCACCTAATCATTTCAAAATCCAAACTTCAGGTGAATCCAAAAACGCCTTACGCTTTCCACTTCAGCACCCTTTTCTCAACTGCATTTAAGACAACATCCATCAGCTTTCCAATGATTCCGATTGAAAGCATGCCGACGATGACGATGTCCATCCTTCCGAAATTCCTCGCATTTGAAATCATGTAGCCGATGCCGTCATTTGATGCGACAAGCTCTGCTGCTACAAGGCAGGTCCAGCAGGTTCCAAGAGAAATCCGGCAACCTGTGAAAATCGAAGGCAGAGCCGATGGAATTACCAAATGGAAAATATATTTTTTCTTTGGTGTTTCCATTACCTCTGCAACTTCAGTAAGTTTCTTATCCGAATATCTGATGCCGTCGCTTACGTTCTGAAGCATCGGGAAGAAGCCGCCGAGGAAAATCAGAAATACCTTTGACTCCTCACCAATTCCTAGCCACAGGATGACGATTGGGATCCATGCGATTGGTGGAATTGGTTTCAAAACCTGAATGAATAAATCCGTGAGCCTTTGTGCGTGTTTTGAAAGACCGATCAGGATGCCAAGTGAGATTCCAAGAATTCCTGAAATTGCAAAACCTTTCAATACTCTAAGCAAACTAATGGCAATTGCTCGTAACAAACTTAAATCTGCAATTTTCTGTACAAATGTAGTGGCAACCGCTGCAAGTGATGGAAAAAGTACGCTATGATAGGTGCTTCGACAGGTGACCAAATACCATGTGAGTAAAAGAACTGTCATTGGAAGAAAATATTCGATTCTTTCAAATATTTTCTTTTTCGAAGAATTGTCTTTCTCTGTGTCAATAATAGTTACTTCTGATTCAGAAATGTTTTTTTCTTCAGCTTTCTTTGTTGCCCTGTGAAAATTCTTCCTATGATTTTCTTCATGAAGAACTTCCACATCTTTCTTAATGCCTACTAATATAATTTCATCTGCCATAATGATCACTTCCTGTCTTTTCTCTTGACTTGCTGCACAGTTTAGACATTTTTCTCGTCAAAACCAATGGATAATCGTGAAATCGTTTGCATGTGTAATACAATTTCTTTCGTAAAATTAGGTGAATCAAAAAAACAGTCAGACTCAAATACCGTATTCCCTATGTTAATACTATGAATTAATAATACCTAGCTATTAGCTGATATTATGGCAAAATCAAAAACAAGATTATTTGTAGCAAAATATGAAATCGTTTGCGCTCGCTAATATAAAGAAAAATCCAGCCTGCCAGAGGTGATTTCCCTCTCAGCAAAGCTGGAAAGTAAAAAGAAAGAATACAAAATATAAGTTGCTCCTCATCCCTGCTTTATCTGTTTTTCAATAATGTTGCGTTCATCGCCTTCTATTCCGCTAGTTGAAAGTGCCTGATCAAGTGACCAGTTCATTTTTGACATAAGGTTCTGCAAATATTTTTGTGCTTATTTCGTAAAAATAGGTTATACTGTCTTTCATAGGAACTCCTTCTCTGTGTTGTTGCTTTTGGTTGAGCTCTACTTTAACACAAAGTGTGGTTCCTTTTCATATTCCTTTAAATCCGTTTAAAATTTTACACTAGTATGTTTGATAGTGTAAATATATAGACGGATTTGAATGGGTATTAGAATCCTTTCTTAATCTTTTATACACGCAATCACATAAATATGCCTCCCAAATGTTAGGAGGCATAATATAAAAGGAAAAAGTTTTGGATTACTCGGGTTTGTTATTTTGATTTTCTGCATCATTTGTATTTTGATGCTCTTCCTGTTTCAGTACTGCTCCGCAGTTCGGGCAGAAATGATCTTTTGCACTACAATCAAGGCAATGATCACAAACCTTTTCGCAGGCTTTGAAAAATCCGTTTCTTTAACTTTTTCCCAGAAATTTTTCATAAATAAAAGTCTCCTTTCAATTTCCGCAAATCACTTGCTTAATTGTCAGAGACTCTACCATAGCCATATAATTTAATATTAACGTGAAGTTAAATTTTAGCTAAACAAATTATGTTATCTCACTTATTCATCGCCCTGTAGTATGCAAAAATGTACTGCTGCATCACACCATTGAATGGAGCATATTTATCGAATGGGAACCCGTCGGGGTAGTGCTCGGCCAGGGCTCGCTTCATCCAGACATCGATTGGGAAGTCATTTAATCTGTGGAAACCGAAGAGCATCGTGCAGCTTGCGACCTTAATGCCGACACCGTGGAAAGAAAGGAGTTTTTCACGGAGGGAGTCATCATCAAGGGACTGGAGATATTCTAAATACTTGTCAATGTTCTTATTTACTTCTGCAGATTGTTCAGACTCCATTTTATGATCTGAAATTGTACTCTGATCTGACTTTATAGAACCATCAATTTCAGAAAAGGCTTCTGCTGAAAACTGCTCAGCCTCTTTATCTATCTCCCCCACTGTCTTCTTAATATAAGGCAGCCTGTACCCAAGTCCGCATGAATCGAAACCCTTTTCCTTATACGGACACTTTATAAATTTCTCATCAACATCCATCCCTTTTTTCTCATCAGCATCTTTAGAATCATATTTCGGGCAGTGCATTCTCTGAAGTTCGACTATAGTCGGGAACGAATATATTTCTTCCCCTTCATATTCTCCTACTACATGCCCGTATGTTTTCGAAAGTCTTTCAACAGCACTCTCAATTGCCGGAATATTTTTTCTCTGGGAAACAATGAAGCTGATTAATGTCTCAAACGGATCCTGCCTCAAAATTCTGATTCCTTTGCCAGCCTCTGCCGAATTTTTCAGGAACAAATCTGAAGCATCAATCTTTTTACGTATGCCTGTATATGATGTTCCAAAGTCAAAATAATCCTTCCAGATTTCATCAAATTCTTTTTCGTCGCAAGACAGTTCAAGCGGTTTCTTTCCGTCCTCATCAAAAAGCCCTGCTATGACAAACCTTCCAAAGGCAGGGATCAGGTATTTCCCTTCATCTATTTTCTTCCACCTGAAACACTGTCCGCTCTCTGCAATCTTGTCTAAGTCAAGGTCATCTTCTATCTCTATCTTCAATACATTCTCCACTTTCCTGGCTGTATCTAATAATTTCTTTAATTACGGCTATATTAACAATAAATTAGCTTAGAATTATCCTCTTATTATGTATCATTTAAACAAATCATCTGCCGTAATCACAGCCTGAATTTGTCCTCGATACGAATCATCAGTGATACCGTACGGCGTCAGAATAATCGGGTGCACTGCAAAATGAGTTCCTGTCGCATTGATAAAATCCCAGGTCTTTCTATGAATGTCTGTATCAACCTTTAACGTAACCTTAAAAGGCTTTGTAGAATATTTCATTTCACAGAGATCAATAATCTGATCCCGCCTCTCGATAATAAGATCAATCTGTGAGCCCTCAAGTCCCTTCTCATTATCTTTCTTGCAGCTCCACGAATAAGCATTGGTTGATACTCCGGAAATCCCAAGTGCATTCTTTATCTCACTTACATGCTCAAGGCATACTCTCTCAAAAGCCACTCCACACCATGTTTTAACAGCTTGGCTAAGCTGATTATTTGTCCAGAAGTGTTCATCTGTCGGCTTTTTCTCAAGGAATTTGAAATAAAATAATGTAAAATTGTCAATTAATTGATAAAGGCTGTCCTTCTGCTTTTTACCATATGAATTATATCTTCGAATAAACCCGCAGTTTTCAAGTTCTTCAAGTTTTTTCGATAAATTCCCTGATTCAGGAAGCTTGGACGCCTTTACTATTTCCTCCCTTGTCATTCCGGCTTTTTTCTTTCCAAGTGCAGAAATAATCTTTATGTAAGGTTCCGGATTATGAAAAAGAGAAGAATAAATATGTTCAAATTCATTATCCAAAAGTGCATTGTCTGCAAAGAAAATCCTGTCAATATTCTGCGGAAGACTTAAGCCCTTTTCCAGAAAGCTCCAGTAATATGGCACGCCACCCATGATCATATAACACTGAAGAATGGAATACCGGTTCATGATAATATTCTTTGCATTTACATATTCTTCGCATTCCTTCAACGTGAATGGCTCGAGGTTAATCCGAAACGAAAGTCTGTTATAAAGTCCGCCCTTGTTGTGAACAATTTTGCTGATCATCCACGAAGTCACTGAACCACAGACAATGAGCAGGACGTCTTTTCTCGCTGATGCCCAGCCATTCCAGAAGCCTTCTAATGCCATCACAAAGTCGCTTCCTCTGGTATCCATCCATGAAAGCTCATCTAAGAAAACCACTTTTCTTTTGTCAGGGGAATTCATTATTACCCGCTTTAATAATTCAAAAGCTTCAAGCCAGTTCTTCGGCTGCTCAAATCCATCCAGACCATACTGCCGTATCGAAATACAAAATTCAAATAATTCGTCAGAAAGCTTACCTCCAAAATACCCAGAATGCTGAAAAGTAAAGTGATTTTCAAATGTTTCCCTGACAAGATAGGTCTTTCCTATTCTTCTCCGACCATATATAGCTACAAACTTTGACTCATCAGCTTCATACGCTTCCTTGAGCATTTTTCTTTCATTTTCTCTTCCAACAAGCATATTTAAGTCTTCTTTCTAAATAAAAATGGCGATAACTATATAATAATACTAGTTATCGCCATTTTCAATGATAGTTTGTGGCGAAATCTAATAAATATTTATAGATTTCGCCAAATTCGTTATTACTTTGCTCACAGCCCCGTCTCTTTTATGATTTTTCCTGCATCAAGCTCGATCATCCTGTCGCAGATAGCACTGATGTCCTTGTCATTATGCGAGGAAAGAAGAATCGTCTTCCCTTTATCCTTCTCATCAATCAGAAGCTTACGTATTTCAGCTGCGCCCTCCCTGTCGATACCATTGAAGGGCTCATCCAGAATATAGATTCCCGGATCCTCCATCAGTGCCTGCGCAAGCCCAAGCCTCTGCCGCATGCCAAGAGAATACGTCCTTACCTTTCTGTTTTTCACATCCTTTAGCCCGACCTTCTCTATAGCTTCGTTAATTCTTTCTTTGTCCTCTTTATGCCTTAAGGAATAGAGCATGGAAAGATTGTCATACCCGCTCATCCCAGGGATGAAGCCAGGCGTCTCGATGATGAAACCGACATCATGCGGAAACTCCTCCTCGGATGGCACCTTCTTTCCCTGTACGAAAATCTCCCCCTTAAATACCGGAAACCAGCCCAAAATGCACTTCATCAGCACTGTCTTTCCGCAGCCATTCTGCCCTACCAGGCCGACTGCCTCGCCCTTCTCCACGGAAAGAGAAATATCATGTAATATGTGGTTCTTCTTGATATCAAGGGAGAGGTTTCTTACTAATATTTCATATTTATCATTATCCTGCTCCGGCTTTTCTTTGGGAATCACTTCGCCGACATCAACATTCTCTTTTACAGAATCAATTCCGCCTGCTTTTTCGGCATCAATTGCATTTCCTTCGCCAGCGTACGTATTCTCTTTTTCAGCATTAATTTCACCATCATCTATATTCTTCTTCATTTCTTCCTCAGCCATATATATTTACCTCCTGTCAATATCGAGTAGATTTGCCTTCCTGCTTGAAAAAGCAGAAAGAATGACAAATAATGCGCATAGTCCTACAAGAACACAAAGCGAAGCCTCAGGCGAAAAGACATATTCCCTGTAGTTCGCCTTAAAATGCATCTGCAGCAGACTGTGGCTCTCAGGAAGGAGCCACATGAATTTGCTATTCATCGCCGTCATGCTGCAGCCCAAAGTAATGAGAAGGAGGTCTATGACAAAAGCAATCGTCTTATGTCCAAGAAGGGTTCCTTCAAGATAGATGAATGCATAGAGCATCATCGAAAGCAGCGTAGGGAAGAATGAAAAAATCAGAGCTTTGAATGGCGGCATATTTGTCACTATATTTTCCGAAATGGCATTCGCCATGATGAAACCTGTGCCAGCTTTTTGCGATTTGTCATAGTCAGTCGCAGGAATGCTCCAGCCATCTGCCCAGAAGCCATTCGGCGATGCTTCAAGCCCAATGATAAAGATTACTACAAAGAGGTATACAAAGGCACTTATGATCATGAATATGATCTCGCCTGCTGCCCAAGATTTCTTTCCTGCCCTGTATATGTAGTAGCACTCATTCCCGCCGGAAGATGGAAAATCTGCAATCATAAGCATGTAGCATAGCAGGATTGCAAGAACAGAAAGGCCTGAATTCATTGATGCTATGCAGGGCTCCAGAATATTAAGCGGCTGCGACATGCTGTCTGCCGCCTTCTGCATGGGAACGATTAAATTTTCCCTTACGAAAATCATCATTACCACAACAAGCACCATCTTTGGAGAAATCAGCCATTTCTTAAATTCACTGAATGCAATGTGCATTGTCTTTTTCATATCTTAATAAGCCCTCTCCTCGAACTTTCTGCGATAAATGCCGCAGAGGGAATCATAATAACGACGCAGAGCAGTATTGCCTTCCACTCGTTCAATAATGCCACAAAATTGATAAAGTATCCGACAATGAACATGATGCTTAATATGAAATATCTTTTTGGATATAGAAGTGCTACGATGACCCCACAGATACTTAGGAAGCCCGCATATACTGCAAATTCCAAAAATTGAACAGCAGCACCCCATAGAAGGCCTGAAAGAGATTCCTTTGGTCCAATAATCTGTATCATCATTCCCTCTGGAGGAGTAGGATTTAATGGAAAGCGTATGAAACATATAATCATATAAAAGACGCAGGAAAGCAGCGTGACCAAGACTGTGGAAATAAATACGCTAAAAAACAGCCTTGCCACATATTTTCTCCTGCCTGCCCTGGTCTCCATAAAATCACAAAAGCCCGACGTTCTGCTATCACAGTAGTATGAAATCACGGGAATAGATGCAATAGGTGGGCAAAGTACATACGCCCAGCCATAGATTGCAGCATTAATTGCGTTTCTTACTGTTGGCATCAGTACCCGTACGAACCTGTCATCAAGATAGAAGATCGCATGGAAAACAGATATCCTCTCCGAAACTGCACCGCCCATATTTCCAAACATGAAAACGACTATCATAATGAGTGCAGGAAGTATGAGTTTTGGAAAATTTCTTTTTATTGCCATATGCTTAGCATACTCCCTTATTGATCTCCAATACTCGTAGTGACAGTCCCATCCTGCATGTCGACATAGATGAAATCATAGAAGTTTGGCTTTAAGGTAATTTCATCGGTTGCTGGCTGGACATCGGTTTTTCGAATCAAAAATGCATACACAGGTTTTCCGACAACTTCATACCCTGGAAATTCAATGAACTGATTATCTTCTTGATATAGTTCATAATATACTTCAACTCGTTCAATCGCGATTGGCTCAAAGCCTGAAAATGTCTTATCCACAATCTCAAGAGCAGATTCTGGTGATATCACTTTCGTTATCTCACTATTTGATAAAATGTCTAACTGCCCAAGACCTGTAGAAAACCAATCAAATTCATCTATAGAATGACATCTAACGGTAATGTTTTTACTGTAATTTGACGGTTCATTAGGTTTCCACTTGTTACCTACACTGTCCAACGATACGCCGTTATACAAAATTTCAAGATTTATGCTTATATCTTCATCACCAGTTACATTATCATATAAAATATAAAAATCTGTAGCATGATATGTAAAATTGGGATTTGCTATTATATGATTTGCGAACTTCTCGGCTTTTTGTGATAATTCGCTTAACTTAATCTCCTTGCCTTGCAAAACCACCTTCCTTTGCTTGTCCTGTCCAGATGCATATTGTAAATACTCGTCAACACGATACCCTCCACCATTTGAAACATCATATGCCTTATTTTTTTCAAAACTAATAAAGCCTGTTGAGTTAACAGACAAATAGGCTTTATTAGATTTAGAATCATAAGTCATGCTAGTATTTCCAAAATCATCTGTGGATTTTTCAAAAGTCACAGATAAGCCCGGAAATACCCTTGAAGCAAGATTTTCAGCTTCTTTTTCATAATCAGACTTGACTCTCATATTCATACAATATAATTTTTTTATTTCCGGTAATGATGTATTCGAACAAAAATGAATATTTTCCGGAACATATTTTATATTTACAAAATCAAACCCACTAATATCTTCTACACTGCAATATGAACTATTTGCCTCTCCTTTCTGTATATTCTCCCCATAATTTTCCATTCGATTTCTTACTTCTTCAGGAACCTTTACACATCCATTCAATGTATCTGCTGAAAGAAAAGCTATTATTGCCAGGGGTATTAACCTTATTTTATTCTTAGTAAGTAAATGTCCCCTGAGCATATACGCCACCTTTTCCATAATCCATAAATGAGGCATAAAGCATTATTGAAATATTTTTACTTGTATTCACGGAGTAACTGCCAGGTACGCTCATTTTTGCTTCAATTCCATTTGAAGTATATACATAAACGCTTGCTCCAGTTGTCACACTACTAACACTTGCTGTTGTTGTCGTTTGTTCTGTAGTCACACCTTTTAGGAAATTATCAACATTTACATTTGAAGGAGCCCCTTCTATATGTCTAAGCCCCCACCCAGTTGAACCTGCAAGCGCATGATTAGCAAAGAAAAACGCTCCTACACATATCAAGGACAGCGCTGTTGTTACAATAGTTACCTTAAATTGTTTTAGAATTTTCATGATAATCACCTCCAAAATCATGTAATAAAATATGTTAAAATTAGATTATCATAAAAACCACTCATATTTTTTGAAAATACGAAATCTGTATATTTTATGGCGAAATTTGTCGAATATTTTTTAGTTTTCCGAATATTTCTCCAATAGATGTCCAAATGACTGCTAACATAACTGCCGTACATATCGTAAGATTACCAAAGAAACAGGAAAAAATCACAGCACCTGTTTCCAAAAATAGAATTATTCTTGCTCTAAATCGAAAGTTGACCGTTTCTTCATTCGAAAGCCTTCGACATGCTGAATCAACTGGTGACATAATAAATATTATCATGAACGAAAAAACAAACAAAACAAATAATAATATCATTAAATAAATCTGTCGATTAGAAATACATTTTATCAAAAAAGATGTGATAAGCACTATTATTGTTGAAATTAGGTAACACGCCCATTCTTTATTAGCATGATATCCACCAGAGAATTTTCGTAGTAACATAATAAAAATAAAAAAACAAATACTTTCCCATAAAACATTCATCAACATTCCGAAAAGAAAAATAATGAATATTCCAACTGCAATACCTCTTAACCTTATCGCCATATAGCGTAAGAGCTTTTTCTCATATTCTATATTTTCTGTATTTATTTCAAGTACACTTTCTATTTACTTTTTGCGCCATCTCTACATTATCCCCCCCATATACAGCATAAACTCTACGGAAAATACTTTTTCTGAATCATCATTTGAAAAAGACAATATGCCACCATTTCTCTTAACTGCCGCCTTAATATTCTTAATTCCTAAACCATGATCCTTACGACATTTTTTTGTTGAAATAAAGTGTCCATGATCATCAACAGCCAAAGACCCTTTATATGAATTTTTTATATAAAAATGAAAAAGATCTTTATCAAACAAAATCTCAATTTTAATCCATTTGCGATCTGATTCTGATGCAGCCCTCATGGCATTATCCACAAGATTTCCAATAATAATATTTAAATCAAAATCAGATATATAGAGATTTTCCGGAGCTGCCCCTGAAATATCCACTTTGATCATTTTTTCTTCAGCTTCTCTTAATAGATAATTAAGCATACTATCTAAAATATAATTCCCAGTATTAGAATACTGCTTTGGATTTCGAATCGCACCTGCCATATCATCAATATATACAATAGCTTTTTCATTTTCCCGCTCATTGATAAGCTCCTTCAATTCATAGAGATGATTTCTCATATCGTGTCTAAAAGACCTTACCTTCTGTTCTGATGCAAGCTGTATGCCCATCTGATGCGCATATTCTTCAGCTTTCATCTTATATATCAGATTGGTCTGCTCTCTTATTATTGACTCAATCAAGTGGTTATAAAGAAAAAAAGTGAATATATTAATCCAAAGAAGAGTAAGACTCAGGCAGAAAAATGAAGTCCTTCCAAAATCGTCTTGAATTAATAGAAAAATTATTAATGCAATACTTAAAACAGGGATAGTGAGCATAATGCCCCAATATGGAAAAAATAAATCTTCTTTTTTATAATTTCTTAGAGTTTTTTCTATTAAAAATTCGAAGAAAGCAATAAGAAGAACTGTTAGATATATTGAAATCAAATTGTAGTTTCTGCCAATATGATAATTTGATAACGCAAAAACAGAGATAACATCACAAACTACATTCATACCATAAAATAGTATGGTACAAATTATTCTTTCCTTTAAGTGAGCATTGTATAGCACTGTCACTAAAAATATACATATAAAATTAATAAGCAGATTTATTATTGGATTATGAAAAAATACATGGAAAACTATAGGACAGGCACAAAATATAGCATATATGGTAATGGTCCCCGCTTTTTTGACAATTTCTTTTCCAAACATAAGTCTGCAAAAGCGTAATAAAAGATAGGCTCTAAAAATATTTGCCGAAATATTAAAAGCAAGATCCCATGCCTCCCTCATTTATCCCATCTCCTTGCGGCAAGCATTGCTCGCACTTCTTTTCTTTTATTTCTGCTTATTTCTATCACCTCGCCGGTTCGAAGAAGAATATTTTCATAACGGCAACTTGCAATATAGTCATAATTCACAAGACATGACTGATTAACAAGAAAGAAATTATGTGGAGCAACCTTTTTCACATCCTTCAATTTTCCAATAAAATCAATCTGGCTATGATCATAAAAAGTAATTGTAATTTTCTTGTTGTTACTGGAAAACAACATTATTTCTTTATAATATGTGCGATAGTAAATTCTTTTCGAAGAGAATTCAAATACCTCATTATCCCGCTCGTATTTTCTGATATATGCCGAAAGGACATTTCCAATTCGTTCAATGCTAATTGGTTTGATAAGAAAATCAAAAGGTTCCATTCTGCATAAATCAACAGCATATTCGCTTTTGCCAGAAATAAATACAATTGAAGTATAGCAGTCATTTAGTTCATTTCTTAAATATCTGGCAACTCTCATCCCGTTTGTATCGGTAAATTCTATGTCCAAAAATAATAAGTCAGGTTTTCCCCAATACTTAAAATCAGAGCACATTTTTGATGGTGACTGCCATACCTCTGTTTCTACCTCATATTTATTCTCAGTAGAAATTTTTTGTATGTTTCTTTCAATACTTCCCGTAATATTTGCATCATCATCGCAGATTGCTATTTTTATCATATACTTTTTTCTTCAGTCTTCTTAACAAATTCAATAGGGATCTCAGGTTGATAAGTAATGAATACACATGCAGAATTCAAATCATAGCGAATCACGTTTTCAGAGATTTTTATCAATACCTCTTTGATATTTTTATTAATTTTCATAACTAATACCTCGATTCTTATCAACAATGATACTATTAATATTATAATCTCAAATCATGCCCAATTTTGTATACTGGAGAAATCTGTATGTTTTATGGCGAAATTTGTAATATAACGTTAATAAAATTATCTAAGTTTCAATTTTTCTAAATTAATGTTAAAAATGGCGGTGACCATAAAATATTAGCCACCGCCATTTTGTCCCTTTTACTATTCTATCGTATTTTGCTCATCTTTAATGTTGCAAGCATCCAAATATCTTTCCTATATGATGCAAAATTTTCGGCCAGTTTTCTTAATTAGGATGCGCAGTTTCCTGTCATCTTTTCATCTGCAGGAGTGAATTCCTGGATGGTCGCTGTCTTCATCGCTGAAACTGCAGGCTTTTCTGCAGGAACTTCATCCGGCACGAACCCATCTGTTGCAAGATGAAGCACTCTGTCCTTGATTTCCTGTGTACGTCCCTGATTCCAGAACTGGGTGCCGATGTAGCCGCATGTACGGCGGGCTACTGACATCTTGTCCTGATCACGGTTTCCGCAGTTCGGACATTCCCATACGAGCTTGTGATTCTCGTCCTCGACGATCTTGATCTCTCCATCGTAGCCGCAGACCTCGCAGTAATCAGACTTGGTATTAAGCTCGGCATACATGATGTTCTCATAGATGTGGTTCATGATCGAAAGCACTGCAGGAATGTTCTGCTGCATATTCGGAACCTCGACGTAGCTTACAGCGCCTCCCGGAGAAAGCTTCTGGAACTCGCCCTCGAACTTAAGCTTCGTGAATGCATCTATCTTCTCACGGACATTTACATGGTAAGAATTCGTGATGTAATTGTGGTCTGTGACATTCGGGATGATGCCGAATCTCTTCTGCAGGCACTTCGCAAACTTGTATGTGGTAGATTCCATCGGCGTTCCATAGAGTGAGTAGCTGATGTTCTCGGCCTCTCTCCACTCCTTGCACTTGTCGTTTAAGTGCTGCATTACTTTGAGTGCGAATGGCTTGCCCTTAGGATCTGTATGGGAAACGCCAAGCATTCTCCAGGTCATCTCATAAAGACCTGCATAACCAAGCGAAAGTGTAGAATAATTTCCAAAAAGAAGCTTGTCAATCTTCTCGCCCTTTTTCAGTCTTGCAAGAGCACCATACTGCCAGAGAATAGGCGCGGCATCACTTGTCGTGCCCATGAGTCTTTCGTGACGGCACTGCAGTGCCCTGTGGCAAAGCTCAAGTCTGTCATCAAATATCTTCCAGAACTTGTCCATATCGCCGTTTGAAGAGCAGGCAACATCAACGAGATTGATGGTGACAACGCCCTGATTGAAACGGCCATAATATTTATGCTGCTTTGGATCAAAATTCTTTGCTTCGGCCTTATTGTCAGCATTGCAAAGACCTTCTGGCTGGGATTCATTATCCGGTGTAAGGAATGAACGGCATCCCATGCAAGGATAAACATCACCCTTATCACGCTTCATAATCTTTGCAGAAATATAATCCGGAACCATTCTCTTTGCCGTGCACTCTGCAGCAAGCTTTGTAAGGTAGAAATATTTTGAATCCTCGTGAATATTATCTTCATCAAGGACATAAATAATCTTAGGGAATGCCGGTGTAATCCAGACGCCCTTCTCATTCTTTACGCCCTGCATACGCTGCTTTAATACTTCCTCGATAATCATTGCAAGATCGTCTCTTGTGCGTCCCTCAGGAACCTCATCAAGATACATGAACATGGTAACGAATGGAGCCTGACCATTGCATGTCATAAGTGTAATGAGCTGGTACTGGATGGTCTGGATGCCGCTCTCAATTTCTTTCTTGAGACGCATCTCGGTAGTCTTATTGATGATTTCCTCATCCATAGACTCGCCGCATTCTTCGCGTTCTGCGATCACCTGTTTCTTTATCTTCTGTCTTGAGACATCGACAAATGGAGCAAGATGAGAAAGTGTGAAGGACTGTCCACCATACTGGTTTGAAGCAACCTGGGCTACAATCTGCGTCGTAACATTGCAGGCTGTGAAGAAGCTGTGCGGCTTCTCGATCATGGTCTCAGAAATGACTGTGCCATTCTGAAGCATGTCCTCGAGATTGATGAGGTCGCAGTTGTGCTCACGCTGAGCAAAGTAATCCGCATCGTGGAAATGAATGATGCCTTCCTCATGGGCCTTTACGATTTCTTCAGGAAGAAGGATTCTCTTTGACAGATCCTTTGAAACCTCGCCTGCCATATAGTCTCTCTGTGTGGAATTGATGACAGGGTTTTTATTAGAATTCTCCTGCTTAACGACCTCATTCATCTGGTCGATAAGAGCAAGAATGCCATTATCTGTAGTATTTGTCTTTCTGGAAAGCTCTCTCTTGTAACGGTAACGGACATAGAGCTGAGCTACTTCATAGCATCTCATCTCCATGATGCCCTTCTCTACCATATCCTGAATGTCCTCGACATTTACAGCATGAGGAGCTTCGCTGACTTCAGCTGCAATCTTGTCTGCAACTGCGCGAATCTGGAAGTCATTCATCTTGTGAATGTCATCGACCTCGGCATTTGCTTTATTGATGGCGTTTATAATCTTTGCCTCATTGAAGCGGACTTCCTGGCCGTTTCTTTTAATAATGTTCGTTCTGACTCTGACCTGCCCGTCTGCTGCTGTAAGACCCATATTCCCTATTTCCTCCATAATATATAAATGATGCCAGTGGCCAATAACTATTATGCCGCTAACAATATTTCATTAATCAGTAAACAACGCTTGCTGCAAAAGATATTCTGTTAATTGCTTCGTGTTTCAACAAAAGCACAATATCTTGTGCATCCTTGACATAATAATACAAAGATATTGAAATGTGAAGAAAAAAATTTTATTATTTTATAAAATTTGTGAAGCCTTCTCTCGCAAAAGCCCATTTTACAAGGGCTTAAAGTCGTTTTGTACAAAATAAACAAAATTTCAGGTAAAATATTGTTTATTATTTCTTGACCTTTTCAAATATAATGTATATTATTTTCTGTACTTATACAAGATATTGTATTTTTCTTGTTAAGTCAAGAAGCGGTTTAGTATTTAATTTAGTACATAAGCAGGAAAGATATGAACTACGGAAAAATTTTTTATTGCGATATTGCAAACGGTATTGGAATCAGGACATCCTTCTTCGTTTCCGGATGCCGCAACCACTGCGAGGGATGCTTCAATCCCGAAACCTGGGATTTCTCATATGGAAAACGATTCGACAGGGGCGTGGAAGATGAGCTCATCAAATCCCTTCAGTCAGAATATACGGATGGGATTTCTATCCTTGGCGGTGAGCCCATGGAACCTGAAAATCAAAAGGACATCCTCCACCTGATCAAGAGAATCAGGGAAGAATGCCCTAAAAAAACGATATGGGTATACTCTGGATTTACATATGAAGAACTTACTTCAAAAGATCCTGCCATTCGCTGTGTCACTGAATACACAGAAGAAATATTAAAGAACATTGACATCCTTGTCGACGGCAAATTTGTCCTGGCGCGGAAGAACATTTCCCTGAGATTCCGCGGAAGCTCAAATCAGCGCATCATAGATGTGCCTGCATCGCTTGCAGCACATGATGTCGTGCTGAGCGAATACATGTAATTAATTGGTTGAGTCTTTATTCAACTTATAAACTTTAGGTTATTTCTACGAGATATTGCAGATTTCAGGACAGTTTAATCGTAAATATGATTGACTTTCCATCTTCAGAAAATGCATGCGCAGAACCCGAATGTGCTTCAGCGATTGCTCGTACTACAGAAAGTCCAATACCATGACCGCCTGTCTTTGAATTCCTGGATTCATCTGCACGGTAAAACCTTTCGAAAAGGACATCATTATTTCCTTTTGCAATGCTGTCGCAGGTATTGAATACAGAAATCACGATTTCCTTTTTTCTGCCCTTTGAAAGAGTGATTCGGATCGTTCCATTTTCAGAGCAGTACTTCATTGAATTATCAAGAAGAAGCGACGTGAGCTGGACAACCCTGTCCTTATCCCCATGGTACATGAGATTTTCTTCGATATTTTTTTCATAATGAAAACCCTTTGCTTCTGCAACGGCATCAAAAGAATCTGCTGTTTCCGCTACGGCTTCTGACACATTAAAATCCATCATCTGAAGGGCAGCGCCATCCTCGTCCATCTTTGAAAGAAGGACCATCTTTTCTACAAGAGAAGAAAGCCTCTTAATCTGATGATTGATGCTCTTCGTCCACTCATTTTCCCCTGACTCCATCTCAATTACTTCAGTATTTGCGCCGATGATAGCAAGCGGAGTCTTGATTTCATGGCTCGCATCCGTAATGAATCTCTTCTGCTTCTCGTAGCTTTCAGCCACCGGCTTCATAACACGCTTCGAGAAAATAAGAATCAGGATATATACAGCGAGCGCGCCAACCGCACTTGTAAGAATACTGATAAACAAATATGTCCTGAAGGAAGATAATTCCCTTGAGACATCAAGGAAAACATAGGTCGTGCTGCCATCAGAACCGGTATTGCTTTCAAAATAGAAACCATCCGTAAGACCGGAGATCTTTCCCTTCTGCAGGGCAGACTCTGCATAATCTGCTGCACTGTCAGAATCCACTGAAGCAATTTTTGAAACATCACAGGAAGAATACTTTCCATCTGAATCAAAATCCACAACGAAGTATCTCGTATCAAATCTTGATTCATTATTCATTCGTCCGGAAAATGCATTATCTCCAGGCGTATTTTTCTCGGGACGAAAATCCTTCATGTCTGAAATAGCAGTCCCGCTTTGGTTGCTTTTCATGTTTTCAATAGAGCCATCCTTCTCAGGCTTGACGCTGCTGCCGCCTGCTGCATCAGACTCACTTCCAGCCGATCCACCAGCAGGCATAGGTGGCAGTGAACCATCATTTAAGTCCCATACGATCGACATTCTCTGTTCAATCGTATTCATCATGCTTCTATAGTTTGAGACATTGATGACAAGTATAATAAGCGCAAGAACCGCTCCCATGGATGCCATAGCGATTATAATGAATTGCCGTCTTAATTTCTTTATCATATCCAGATTAAAATTCTAATCATGCAGCTAAAAATATCTGCGCCTTTACTGATTGGTTTCGAGCGTGTATCCGACTCCGCGCACTGCCTTGATTTTCACCGTAGAGCCTATTTCTGTGAGCTTCTTTCGAATGTATGAAATATATACCCAGACTACATTTAATTCCGTATCGCTGTCGTAGCCCCAGATCTTGTCCATGAACTGGTCTGCTGAAAAAATCTGGCCGGAGCTCTTCATGAACATCTCAAGCATCTGAAATTCCTTATTCTGAAGTCGGACGGATTTTTCCCCACAGCTTAAGATGTATGAGAGCGTATCAAGCGACAGATCGCCACATTTCAGGGTGGAATCCGTAACCTCTCCCCGGCGTCTCGTAATGGAACGGACACGGGCAAGTAATTCCTTCATCGCAAACGGCTTCGTGAGATAATCATCCGCTCCTGCATCAAGTCCTCCGACCTTGTCATCGATTTCAGATTTTGCAGTAAGAAGAAGCACCGGAACATCAATATTCTCTGCACGGACTTTCTTAAGCACTGTGATGCCATCCATCTTCGGCATCATAATGTCTAAGATTGCCCCGTCATAAAGCCCGGTCTCAAGATAATCCAGGGCATCTGCACCATTATATACACAGTCAACAGAATAATTATTGTGCTTTAATATTGTCTCGACTGCGGCAGACATTTCCTTTTCGTCTTCAGCAAGTAGTAGTCGCATATGATTTCTCCCAAAATAATTTGATAAAAATGGTGCTGAGAAAAACTTACCTCAGCACCAAAATTATACTACAACTTTGTCAGTGTTTCGATGACAAATTCAGCATCAATTTCCATCGCTATCAGATGAATTTCCATCTGATGAATTGCTGTTATTCGAATTATCCTGTCCTGGCTTTCCAGGTATATTGCCATCACCAAATTTTCCGCCGCCCATGGAATTTCCACTGCCATAAACATAGCTTGTCATCGTAATTTCTGCAGTCTCACTGCCAGCCGTCAATGTGTAGGTGCCGCTGTTTGTGATTTCAGGCGAGCTGATTACGACTGACTGATACTCCTTCGTAGGGGTGTAGCTAGCAATCACATTGCCGTCAGAATCCTTGAGTGTGACCTCTCCGGAAACCGTGCTGGAGAAGTTGCAGAGGATTGTGCCCTGTGTAGAATCACTGCCAAAGTTTACAGCCATTCCGCTTGAACCTGCTGCAATTACCGTACCTCCGGTAATCGTTGCAGAAGTCTGATAGTCAAGGGCGCCATCACCATTTGATGTAGGTCCGTTTACATAGATTGTTCCGCCATAAACATTCAGGAAACCGTTTGAATCGATGCCGTCACCGTCAGCTGTGATATTCAGCATGCCGCCTGTGATGTAAATGCCGACGGTGTCGCTGGAATCGTCTGTACTAGAACTGCTATCTGAGGAACTGCCTGTGCTTAATGGCTGTGCAGTTATTGTTGACGAAGTGCTGCTTGTGCCATCAGAATTACTGTCTGAAGTCCCATCAGATGTACTGTCAGAATCTTTATTGAAGTTTCCTCGACCGCCTTTCTGGAAACCACCATTACTGTCGGAACCGTCCGGCATATTCCCGTCGAAGTTTCCTGGGCCGCCATTGCCACCAAAACCACCGTTTCCACCGCCAAAATCATTTGAAGCGCTGTGGTCAGATGCATTAATGCCATCGTCCTTGGCATCAATATTCAAATCACCATCGAGAACATAGACAAGTGCGCCTTCAATACCCTCAGTTCCTGCCGTGATATTAATCGTGCCGCCGTCAATTCGGACTGAATCCTTGCCCTGAAGTCCCTTCTTTGCGACTTCGATATTTAAGGTGCTGCCTGTTACACGAAGGTCATCCTTTGAAACAATGCCATGTCCATATTCATCAGTAATATTAAGTGTGCCCTTGCCATTTACTGTGAGATCACATTTTGAGAAGATTGCGCCATCGACGGTATTGTCATCTGTCTGAACAAAGTCGCCAGTGACTGTAAGTGTATTCGTGCTGCCATCCTCAGTCGTTACAAACACCTTGTCTGCAGACTTTACATAGATGCAGGCCGATGATGAGTTTGAAATCGTCGCATTGTCAAGAACAATCTGAACCTTTGCATCTGTATCCTCGCAGTCGACTACGATCTGTCCATTTGAAAGCGTTCCTGAAACCACATAAATACCAGCCTCAGTAATTGTGATTGTACTGCCATCAATCGTGACACTTGACGAACTTGAAGATGAACCACTGTCTGAAAGGGTAATTGTCTCTGCCTTGGAGCTGTCATATGTCTGCTTCAGATCTCTCTTTGTGAAGAGGTCATCCTCTGAAACAGATTCTGTATCATTTGATGAACTTGTGACTGTGGCACTTACGGTTGTGGTAGTTCCGGTACCTGATGAATTTGTCTTTGAGAAAAGATTGCCAATTGCACCAAATACTGCCACTGTTACGATTGCTGCAGCAGCAAGCCCGCTGGTAAGAACAATAATCCTTTTCTTAAGTCCTTTCTTCTTTGGCTTCGGATTTGCCTCTGGAATCTGAAAGTCCTGTTTCGGACTCCAATTCTCATTTCGATTTTCATCATTATTCACGTTATCCATTTTAAGTCCTCCGTTACTTTTTACTTCGTGTTGTCATTCTGCGCATCGCACTGCCTTTGCCCTGCGTCCCGCATCGCATTTTTTTCAATTTGTTTTTTGAATTATCTTCTTTGATAATTCCCTGATGAATGAGATTTTGTTTCCCTTGTTCATCTTATGAACAAAGTATAGTTTGTGAACTTAAAATGAAATTTAAATGAATAAAAAATTTTATATACTTCGGACGAAAATAAAAATAATCCGCATTCATGATGTTGTAATTATCATGAAAACGGATTTTTGAAGCTCGCTGCTGCATTTCTTTGATTAATAAATATTGAAATCATTCTTCATGCATTCGCTCATAACGGAAACGCCGTATGCGCCTGCAATGATGCATTCAGCAGCATTTTCACGATTGATGCCGCCGAGGGCGAAAACCGGAATTTTGGTATTCTCACAGATTTCCTTCAGAAATGGAATGCCCTTCGGCGGCAGGCCTTTTTTGCAGTCTGTCGGGAAAATGTGGCTTGCCGTGATGTATGCCGCGCCATGCTTTTCACAGAATAATGCATCTTCAAGACTGTGGGCAGAGACGCCAATCAAGACATCTTCTCCATGAAGAATATTCTTTTCCAGCCCCTCATCCATTGGTGAATAGTCATTTTGAAATTTATTTTGATAGTGAATAAGAACCTTCTTGAAATCTCCCATAGATAAATGCACACCAGAAAATTTCTTCATTGATGTAGCATTATTTTCTATAATAAAATCAATAATGTCATCAGGCTCGGCTGTATCAATCCCATGAAGAAATAGCGGGATATTTTCCTTTGAACAGATGTCAAGAGCATCCAGGGAGAGCTTCTCATATTCTGAAAGTGACAAATCTTTCTCACGAAGAATAATGCCCCAGGGGTGCATACTCGCAATATATTTTATCTGTTCTGGAAATGACCTTTCGCAGAGTTTTCTATTTGTAATGCAAAGTACATTCATCCGACATAAAGATAATCATTGAGTACTGGCTGCATGCCTTCGCCTGAAAGATCGCCATACATATCGTTGAAGCTTCTGGTGTCTGCGATTTCAAACTGCTCGTCACCAGTGTCCTTTTCCTCGGTGTGGGTGTATTTTGCTTCATGGTCGCCGATTCCGGTTGAAACGCCGGCAGAAACCTTTGTCGCAGCAATCTTCACGATGCCGTTCCTGAAACGCTTTGTCTCACGGCTACTAACCGTAATGCCAACATAAGGAAGGAAAATTCTGTAGGCGCAGAGAATCTGGCAGAGAACGCTCTCACTGACGTCAAGTGGATTAATCTTCTCATTATTGATGATCGGGCGGAGCCTCGGGCATGAAAGCGAGTACTCGACATAAGGGTATTTTCTCTGAAGATAATAAAGATGAAGTGCTGTGGCAAACGCATCCTTGTGATAATCAGAAAGTCCTAAGAGGGCTGAAAAACCGACGCCTCTCATGCCGCCTAAAATAGCTCTTTCCTGTGCCTCGAATCGGTATGGGAAAACCCTCTTGTGGCCAAGGAGATGAAGTGTCTCGTATTTTTCTGCATTGTATGTCTCCTGGAAAACAGTGACATAATCGCAGCCGCATTCGTGAAGATACTGGTAATCCTTGACATTGACAGGATAAATTTCAACGCCGACATTCTTGAAATATTTCGAAGCGAGCTTGCAGGCGTCACCGATGTATTCGATGCTCGACATCTTCTTGCTCTCGCCGGTCAGCATCAGGATTTCCTCAATGCCGGAGTCTGCGATGACCTTCATCTCGTGCTCGATTTCATCGTGTGAAAGCTTCTTGCGGGCAATGTCATTGTAGCAGTTGAAGCCGCAATAGATGCAGTAATTCTCGCAGTAGTTTGCAATGTAAAGCGGTGTGAAAATATAGACTGTATTTCCAAAATGCTTGCTTGTTTCAAACTTTGCGCGCTCAGCCATTTCGCTTAGATGCGGATAGGCTGCAGGAGAAAGCAGAGCTTTGAAATCCTCAACAGAGCAGGTCTCTTTACGAAGCGCTCTGCGGACATCCATATCGGTATAGGAATTGTAGTCGTATTCGTTCATCTCGGAGATGACCTTGTCCATGATGTCGGACTCGATTTTTTCCTGTGTCGGAAGATAATCATAAATCGAGGTACGGCTCGAAGGATCATTCTCAAGGGAATGTTTTCTATTAAGTGCTGCCTCAGACAGCTTGCCTGAATCTACAAAAAAATCATTGTGCTTATTTTCACTCATATTGTGCCTTCTTTATTTCAAAATATTATTTTGCTATTGTTACAAATTCAAACATTTTATTTTGCCTGGGTAATTCGATAATGTTATCCTATCACAGCAATGTAATGATGTAAAAATGGATAGCATTATACATTAATCCAATAGCAATCAGTCACGCAAAAATCCTGTCAGCGGATCAGATGCAGATGCACCTCTTTCGAGAACCCGGCCGAGTCCTGCAAGATGTGCCTTTCTACCGGCTTCGATTGCAGACTTGAATGCGCCTGCCATCATTGGAATGTCCTCGGCTGTTGCAACTGCCGTATTTGCCATGACAGCTGTCGCACCCATTTCCATTGCCTCACATGCCTGTGATGGCTTGCCAATTCCGGCATCGACGATAACCGGGATATCCATCTCATCAATCAGAACCTGGATGAACTGCTTTGCTGCAAGTCCCTTGTTCGAACCAATCGGTGCGGCAAGCGGCATGACAGCGGCAGCACCAGCTTCCTTAAGAGCACGTGCTGCATAAAGATCCGGGAACATATATGGAAGGACTACGAAGCCTTCCTTTGCAAGTTCCTCAGTTGCCTTTATCGTTTCATTATTGTCAGGGAAAAGATACTTTGTATCACCCATGATTTCGATTTTTACAAAATTTCCGCAGCCAAGCTCTCGGGCCATTCTTGCGATACGGACAGCCTCTTTTGCATTTCTTGCGCCTGATGTGTTCGGAAGGATGGTGACTCCTTCAGGAACATAATCAAGGATGTTCTCATGTTCCTTTGTATTGGCACGTCTTACAGAAAGCGTAACAATCTGAGCCCCGCCATTCTCGACTGCTGCCTTAATCAGGTTCATAGAATATTTTCCTGAACCTAAAATAAATCTTGATGTGAATTCCTTGTCGCCAAGTTTGAATGTGTCTTTGTTTTCTTCCATTTCTTTGTCCTTCTTTATTTATTATTTTTAGCATCCGCCGCCCATGAACTGAACGATTTCAACCGTATCGCCATCGTGAAGAATTACGCCTTCGTAATCTTCCTTATGGACTATTTCTTCATTAATCTCTACAACAAATGTGCCGGGCCTGTACTCGGAATTATCTAGATAATCCGTGAGTTTCTGCCCATCGACATTTTCAACGTTTCCATTTATTTTTACCATCCGCATCATCCTTTCATATCACAAATTGATGCACCATCATATATAAAGCGAGCTAACTTTTTCACAATAGTCAAAACATTTGCCTGTTAAGGCCATAGCTCCACTTCTAAGTCAGGCTGAAACTTTGCAACGCCAAAAAAGAAAAAAGCCACACAAAGAAACGTACCCAAGGTGGTGCGCCCCTTCGCATAGCTTTTGCCTGCTCTATCATCTATGCATTTGTCCTGGGCACAAATCTGCCCAAACATCAATCATTATATAAATAATTCATCATTTTTCAAGTTTGTTTTTTGATACAAAAATTTTTCTGTTACCACGCATCAACATTCTTCTATGAAAAAATTAAAATCCCCTGTTGCCACAAGTACAGCAAGGGAAAAAGAGAAAAAGAAATGGAATAATACGGAAATGACAATATCACGCAGGCATATGTGCCTCTTTTTCAAGCTGGATTTCCATACTTGAACGGCGCTCGGTCTCCTTTGAAAGAACGGGTATGACTCTCTTTGTAATCGAGCCGTCCATATCCTTTGCCTCAGGATCATAATGACGTAATTTATAATAGCTTGAAATCTTTACATGATTTGAGCAGAAATGCGCGCCCCAGACGCCGAGCCTTGCCATCAGGGCAAGTCCCCATCTTCTGCGGCCGTATTCCTTGCCGAAAATCTGTCCGATCTGCTTTGCAGACTTGAAGTCATAGAAATATTTTGCTGCCGTATAGAATTCATCCTGAAGTTCCCACGGCGTTTCATTTTCCATCGAAGAAGGCGAATTCGTCTGCCTCCTTGGTTCTTCCGGTGCCGGAAAAACGACGCTCTTAAATATGCTTGGCGGAATGGACACAGTCAACTGAAGGCAGTGGAGTAAAACCACGTATGCTTTGCTAGATCAATAATGATTCATACATGGAAAGTAAATGAATTTAAGAAAAAAAGATGCACGAGCCGTAATGATGTAGGGAGGAGGGAGACGGCCCGTGCGCATGAAATTCAATTCGTGAGTAATATAAACCCATATAATAAAAAATGCAAGTGTTTTTTTATTTTTTCACAAACTTTTCATAATTATTTTGTGCAATATTACAGTTCCCGCAAAATAAGTTCGGTAATCCCCTGATTTTCACCAGGCGCAATTCTCTTTACCTTAGTTGAAAGCCCATGGCCAAATTCCCTATATATCATGTTTTTTATTGCTGTTCCATGATTGAAGCCATGAATACATTTGATTTTGTAGGTTCCGGGGCCAGCAAGTGAAAGTGCCCTGTCTATCTCGACCTGTGCCTGATCAGCGGTGTATCCGTGAAGATCAAGTTCTACTATTGGTGAACTAAATGACATATTTCCCCTCTTTTCAAAACATTATCTTATTTTCCCATTATTCTTTTTATTGCCTTATCGTACTTTGAATAATATCAATATCACAATAAATAATCCAATATTTGTTATGATATTAAGTTCTGTCTACGGATAAATCATGCCACTATATTGATAATAATCTACATTATTCGAATGAGAATCATGTAAAGCACAGTACCGCCAGCCATCGGAACCAGCATGTCATGCTTGATCTGGTAAAGTGCGATGACTGCGGCTATGGAAATTATTTCCGGCACCCCATGATTTCCTGCAGCAAAATTCACATTCCGAAGGCAGTATATGATCAGCAGCCCAAAAACTGCCGGCGCCAGAACCTTACCCAAATACTGCACAGTGCCTGGGATTTCTTTCCCCTCCCTGAAAATAATATAGGGCAGGAATCTCGTCAACACCGTTGCTGCAATAACCAGTATTATTGTAATTATCATTTGTGATATTGTCATGTTATTTTCACATCTTCCTTAAAATTAACTTTATTCATGAAATCGGCACTTTATTTTTGTATCTTGAACAGAGAAATTTTTCACATTAAATCTGAACAATGTAGCAGTTTTTATGTCGCTGATTCCTTTTTGTTCATATTCTTCTCAAGAGGCTTTCGAAAAGCAAGCAGCAGGACAAGAATAATTACCATCGCTGGAATGATGAATCTGTCCGGACCGAAAACCATCAGCGCTGCAATGGAACCAAAGATTCCAATAAATTCAGGCACATGATCTATGAGCACGGCCTTCAGTCTCTTTCCATCCTTCTCCCACTGCCCAAGGAAAATCACAATGAACATCGCTGTCATCACGAAATCAAGACCATCAAGGTCAATCGTAATAAATGAGCCGAAGACCGCCCCGATTGCCGCACCAGCAACCCAGTACATCTGGTCAAGAAATGACACCCAAAAATACGTCCAGCCCCTGTCGATATTTTCAGGAACATCCATAGAATAATTCACGGAAAATGTCTCGTCGCTCGTCGTGTAAATGAGATAAAATTTCTTCCAGCCCATATTCCTGTATTTAGAAAGCATGGAAATGCCGTAGAAAAGATGCCGTGCGCCTACCATAAAGGCAGTTGCCATAGCAGACAGTGGATTAAACGAAGACAGAAGAATGTCTGTCAAAAGAAATTCCATTGAGCCCGTATATATGACAAGTGCCGTAAGTATCGGAAGCCACACCGGAAATCCATTCGTCGTCATCAGAATGCCGTATGTGATGCCAAGAAACACATATCCTGTAAGCACTGGTATTGTCTTCGGAAATGCAAATCTGTTTCTCAAGCGCACTGTTTTCATGAACGAAATAGGTGACCGGATGACCGAAATCAAAATCTGAAATTTTAAATTTCTTCAGTCTCTGCTCTTCCGAAATCACTTCATCTTCGGTCTGTCCGTGAAAAAGTGCCGAATGGATGTCGCAGAGCTTTTTCATCTTCTGCGGCTCAATGCCTGTCCGTATGAGCGCCTGCTCTGCATTCATGATGTCCATGACTGGAACATCCTGAAACTCCTCTGCAAAGTCGCTCTGCACCTTGTCAAAATCCTCGCCATTATTTACTCTTTCAAGATAGCCCTTGATTTTCTCTGCGCTTTCTGAAAGCTTAGCGTTTTCATTATTGTCTGACATAATGTACTCCTTTTCTATATCATTTCGTTATGTGATATGTGTATAATTTTATTTAGCTATATATAATTTTATCGTTGTTACTTTATCAGATGCCGAGAAATTTTTCAATTTCTTTCATCTGACAGTTTAGGATACTACTACGAGTTAGAAAAATAACCCGTTGTTATTGCAACAAAATAATTAAAGTGATAAATTCTTTATCAATATGTTTGTACAATGAAATAATAGCAGAAATAATAATTTTTCTACTGAATCTTCGCATAAGATTTTCAGAAAAGCAGAATAATATACGCATTAACAAGCAGGAAAAATAACATGATTGAAACAGCAGATTTAAATGATGTCCTTCTTTTCAAGGGGATGAATGAAAAAGAAATAAACGCAGCGCTTGAATTCTTAAAGGCGCACAAAGAACATTTCAAAAAGAATGAAATGATCCTTCATGCCGGCGACCATACAAATGAGCTCGGTCTCATATTATCAGGCTCGGTCTTTCTTGAGCAAAATGATCTCTGGGGCAACCGCTCGATTCTCACGTCGCTTGAAACACACCAGTTTTTTGCCGAAGTATTTGCGATGGTGCCAAACACAAAAATTCTTGTCGATGTGACTGCCGCAGAAGACACGGACATATTATTCCTGAAGATAAACTGTCTGCTCGAGGAAAATTCCCACCCGAAGGCAATTGTAAATAAGCTGACACAGAACCTTCTACGCATTTCGATGAATATGAATCTCCGTCTCACCACTAGGAATTTTCACACTTCGCCAAAGACGATCCGCGACCGCATCTTATCTTTCTTAAATACCTATGCGATCGAAACAGGTGAAAAGTATTTTGACATTCCATACGACAGGCAGGCACTGGCAGACTACCTGAATGTCGACCGAAGCGCGCTTTCAAAAGAGCTGAGCAGTATGAAAAAAGAAGGGCTGATTGACTACCAGAAGAATCACTTCCGGATTTTATAGCAATACTGCCTCTCAATCCTCCGCAGAAAATTGAAATAGACATTGCGGTAAATGAGAACCCATCTCCTGTCTGCAGAAAATTTCTGGCTTTTTCAAAGGACTTTCAAGCTGGCCTTCCTTGACTTTACTTTAGAAAGATTGTAAATTTACTCATTAATAAAGTTCGCAGCACAAAAATCTTAATGAGGCATATATGAGTGTATTTGATAAAGATATCATAAATATAGCGCAGGAAGAAAATAAGGAATTCTGGGAAATCATCCTTGAAAATGACTGCAACGAAAGAAAGGTCTCGAAAGAAGAATCAATGGCAGAAATGCAGAAAATGTACGATGCCATGGTGCTTGCTGACAAGACCTACAATCCCAATAAAAAATCACACAGCAAGGTGGCCGGTGGAAATGGTGCGCTGTTATCTGATTTTGTACAAAGCGGCAAAAATCTTTCCGGTGAATTCATAGGAAAGGCGATGTCAAAAGCAATATCCATGGCGGAAACAAATGCCTGCATGGGACGAATTGTCGCAGCACCGACTGCCGGCTCCTGCGGCGTGCTGCCGGCGGTCATCATCACATATGAAGAAATGTTTAATGCCTCAGGAACTACAGAATCAAACCCGTCTTCAAATATACAGGAATCAGAAAGCCCATCAAAAAATAACGGCAAATTTCCATCATCAGTAAATTCCGAAGATGCACCTACTAATAAATCCGATACAAATATGTCTGCCATAAAAGCCCTCTTCACTGCCGGCGGCATAGGAGAAATCATTTCAGAAAAAGCTTCCCTTGCAGGTGCTGACAGAGGCTGTCAGGCCGAAATAGGATCCGCTGCTGCAATGGCGGCAGGTGCCCTTACCGCCCTTCGTGGAGGTCCTATCGATCAGATTACAGATGCAGCTGCAATTGCCCTGAAGAGCCTGCTTGGTCTCACCTGCGACCCTGTTGACGGCCTCGTCGAAGTACCCTGCATCAAAAGAAACGCCATCGCAGCATCGATTTCTGTCTCTGCCTCCGACATGGCTATGGCCGGCATTCAGTCTATGATTCCACTTGATGATGTGATAGATG
Source organism: uncultured Lachnospiraceae bacterium (assembly GCA_900317755.1). GTDB lineage: Bacteria > Bacillota > Clostridia > Lachnospirales > Lachnospiraceae > RUG306. The sequence continues at coordinate 4,502 of ONHZ01000021.1, read as the reverse complement.
CGATGAACGAAATTGGCTTGAACATGCCTGAAAAATACCGGGAAACCTCTTTAGGCGGACTCGCAGTTACGGAAGCAGCAGAAAAACTGTGTCACGGAGACGGTTCTTTGTGACAATTTGCGTAGCACATCAAAATTGTGTCATGGAATGGTTTCTTTGTGATATATCAAACTAATTTTCAATTGGATTATGCAAAATGAAAAATAAAACTTTATTAGGAACTTTCCTGGCGCTCTTCGGCGGCATGTTATTAGGCATTATTTTTAAGCCTCGGAATTATGATTACAAACCCACAGCAATGGGCTATTTTGGAATTGCATTTGTAGTAATCGTTGGAAATGTCATTGCCTTTTCAGCATATATGAGCGGAGCAAATCTGGTAGGCCCAGTCAAAGGCGTACTGCTAGGTTTCTCTGAACCTGTAACTGCAGCAATCCTCACAATCGTATGTTTCCTCAATAAATTTACTGGGTTTGATATGGTCGGCATGGCACTCATTTTTTTGATGCAGGTATTTCTTAATGTAAAGCCGAAATCGGTGCCCGATTCACCACAATAATTCCAACAGCGACAAGCAGCATTGCAATAAGCGTATAAATACTCGTTGCCTCTTTTCCTTCGCCAAGGATAATTGCGGAGATAATGACGCCAAAAACCGGATTCAAAAATCCAATAATCGTGACCTTTGAAACGTCATTATATTTTAGCAGTATACTCCAGAATGTGTACGCACCTGCTGAAATAAATCCAAGATACAAAAGAAGCGGAATGCATGTAAGCGAAGCCGGTGCAAGCCTGCCTCCCAAACAAAGTCCAAGAAAAGCCATCACGCAGCCGCCAAAGAAAAACTGATAGCCTGAAAGCGTCACAGGATCCTCATACTTTGAAAAGCTCTTGATAAAACAGCCGGCAAATGCAGATGAAAATGTTGAAATAATCAGAATTCCTTCACCAAGCATTGAAAATGGAACGCCTGAAATATTCTCACCATTTGTGACAATTAAAAGCACACCAAGAAATCCTGCAATCGAACCGATTACCTTTGCACTGGTCAGTTTCTCAAATCTGAAAATAAAAACCGAAACTGCAATAGAGAAAAATGTCCCACAGGCATTTATGATTGAAACCCGAACTCCCGAAGTATGTGCAACACCCACGTAAAAAAGAATGTACTGGATGACAGTCTGAAACATGGCGAGTATTCCGACATAGGGAATTGCCTTTCTTTTCGGAATCAGAAATTTTTTATTTATGATGCTGCCGGCAAAGATTACCATGAGTCCGGCAATGATGAACCTTACCCCTGCAAACAGAATAACAGACGGCGTGTCATCTGCGCCGACCTGAAAAAGTCCATATCCTATTTTTATTATCGGAGCTGCAGAGCCCCAAAGTAAACAGCAAAACGCCGCAGTGAGTATGACCACGGGCGTCTTGGTCCATACAACATTTTTTTTATTATTAGACATATTATTTTCCTGAATTCATCATTTTGTTTTCGGATCCGGCTTCCTGATTGATGCAGAAATATGTAAACTGTCCCTTGAAAAGAAGCTTTCCTTCTTCATTTACGATTGTGGCATCAAGGATGCAGCTTGACCTTCCTCTGTGAATGACAGTTGATTTTGCAGTAATGGTCTCGCCCTCATGACCTGCCCGGATAAATGAAACTGAAGCCTGCTGCGTCACATAGCGCCTGCCGTCAGCCCTGGCACAGCTTCCCGTGGCTACATCAGCCATTGAAAATAAAAGTCCGCCATGTGTAATGTTGTATGGATTCAGATGATAATCCTTTACATGGCACTCAACTTCTGCACTGTCTTTCGTTATTTTTGTGATATAAAAACCTGAATGCTCCATGAACGGAGTGTGGGTATTCGCCCAGTCCTTTACCTGCTCGTAATCTACTTCGTTTTCCATAGATTTCATCTTCCTTATCTTTTAAGTATACGCATTATATCATTTTTTGCCGAAAAATGAAGGCAAATCTTCTATATGACTATATATTTCATGAAGGCAGCTATATAGCCAGCATGATTGTTGCATTAATGGGAACGGCTATATAAGCATAGAAAAAAATGGCTACAGATTTCTGCAAATGCAAAAATATATAGCCAAAATATCGTAATCAGAACAATCTATAAATTTGATCAGATTGACACATCAAGTCCTGAGCCGCCATCAGAAATCACGCCAGAATCTATAGGCACACTCCCTGCACTTGAAACGACTTCACCAGTAGGAAAAGATACTGCTTCAAAAGAAGATGTATTTTCACCAGCTGCGGCACCAATTGATGAACCAGAAGCCGCGCCAGAACCAGCGTCATTCATCCTCTCAAATACAACCTTCAGATATTCAGCATCAGCCTTTGCAATCGCAATATTTTCCTTGAGCCTGTGCTTCAGCTTCAGCATCTTGACCTCAGTTGGTTCCATACCATAGAGATTTGGGGTAGACATATCGTCAAGAAAATCTGGAAGGGCTTCATCAGAAATGCCAAGGTCATTCATTAAGGAAAAAATTTCATCAGACGAATCAGCTACGCCAGATAAAGATTCAGATGAACCAGCATCCTGTGATAATGCCAATTCATCAAAAGCATTTCTGCTAAGTGCAGCCATGTCTGAAATGCCCGTCATATTCGATGCAATTTCATTCAGACTTATCGCATCTACATTTGAAGAAATACCCTTCAAATATGCCCGCTCATACTGCTGCGGACTGATTCCGGTAATAGACTGTCCCTTGAAAGAGATAATATTTCCATCCGTATCAAATGAATATCCAACACTTGACATAAAAGCCTTCACATCATTTCGAATGCTCTCGTCCTCTGCTTCTTCAGCCTTTTTGGCATCTTCACGGCTCGTGACAGAATCCTGAGAAACCGAAAGATTATCCTTTATCCCAAGATCAATGAACTCTCCGCCCTTCTGGTTTCTCTCAGCAATCTCTTCTTCCTTCACATTCTTAAGATGCTTTTCAGCAATATGAAGCATCTTTTCAGCGTGAACAAGTGCAGCCTGGACTTCGTATGGATCTACATTGCTTTCATCAGACTGGGACTGCTCCTGCACCTTCTTTTTCAAATCAGAAAGTGACTTCCTGGCAGTAGAAACAGCCTTTTCAGCAGAACCGGAATCCTTTGAATCCTTGATTGCCTTTGAAACCTTCTTGTAGTCATAATCAAGACCATTGTCCTTCAGACTCTCTTCCAGCATCTTGATTTCATCAGACTTTGCCATTCCTTCCGCCCTGGCTTCCGCAGGATGAAGAAATGCCCAGAGCGTAGGATTCTGCTCCTTTAACGTGCTTATTGAATTAAGTGATGAAGTCCTGGAATTTATAGAATTTACAATTGAAGAATTCTTTGAACCTGTAAATAATCCATTTGAGAAAGTATTTCCTGCGCTGCCAGTATACAGAGAATTCTTCCTTGTAAGCGCGTTAGTAGAACCAAGTGCATTTGTAGAACCTAATACGCTCCCAACGCCCTTTGAATTTGTTCCTGAAACTGATGCATTACCAGAAGTCCCAGAAACCCTGACACCGCCAGAATTAGAATTCCCCTGGTTCCCCTTCAAAAGAGAATACAGTGAATTTTCAGAATTTTGATTTGAATAAACTGTGCCCTTCCCTGAGCCAAAATTAACATTTAAGTTTCCCATAAGAACCTCCGTGTTCTTTATGAAATATCATCGTCACAGCATCAATTTTCTTTTCAGTTTCCAATGAAGCAAAATAATGCTGTGTTTTTATAAAACTCCTAATATTCTTATCGGTCCATATAGAAAATACTTTATGCCTAGTCAATAACTCTTTCAATTAATTGCACACAAAAATACAGTGCTCATGAAATCTTAACACTGTATTTGCCAAATGAAATATTACATTACCTTCTCAAATCGAAACATCCCATCCATCTCATCACCCACAGAATCCTTAGCAACTGCAGGATCATGTGGATCTGGATGATATTTGTCGAAAAATTCCACAATATGAAATCCGAGGCTGTTCACGTAAAAATGTATATTCCTTTTTTCAAAATATGGAGTGACAGTTTCCCACACTTTTGTTTCAGGATATAGATTTTCTATAGCGTTCCATATTTTTTTACCTAGGCCTTTGCTCTGAATCCCATGGGTGTCACGGGGACGGTTCTTGCTGACAACTTTTCTGCAATGGGTGTCACGGGGACGGTTCTTGCTGACAACTTTTCTGCAAGAATCCTCATAGTCTTTGTGTCATACCTCTGATCCACAGGGAGTGGCAGAATGTTCTTTGTGAGCTTATATTCTATGTCATCAGGCTTTGTAATAGAAAGTACTTCCTCCCAGAACTGTGGTATATAAATATGCTGCTTAAAAAGTTCAATCCGTATTTCCTCTGCATTCTCTGTGTAAAAAGGATACATGAATGCACCATCCGGAATGGTCAGCTTCAGCCTGTTTTTTGAGCCCAGTGCCTCGTGAAGAAATGAGAAATTTTCTGTCCGTCTT
>ONHZ01000022.1 GCA_900317755.1 uncultured Lachnospiraceae bacterium | reverse complement strand
TTAGAAATGTCAATATTACTGTATAAATAAGTGGTGGTTGTTAAAATCATATATTGTAAATAACTGTGCATTAAGATAAAATAAACAAAGTGTATTTATATGAAGATACATTTTGTCAAAGGTTATAAAAAGGAGAAACATTATGTCAGAAGATGTATCGCTCGAGTCATTACTTCAGAAGAAAGCAGCTCCTGAAGAAACACCGGCACCGGCTGGATTAGCTGATGCTGCAGCATCTACGGTCATCATTCCAGAGACCATGTCCACACAGAATTCACTTTCTACGACAGATAACGCCGAGCTGGCCGCACAGCAGGAAAGACCGCTCACACCAGAGGAGCAGGCAAAGGTAGAGCAGATCCGTCAGTCAATCGATTTTACAGATACTTCTGCAATGGTACAGTATGGTACCGGCGCACAGAAGGATATTTCATCATTCTCAGATGACATTCTCTCAAAAGTCAGAAGCAAGGACACCGGTGAAGCCGGTGAGCTCATGAGAAACCTTCTCGTAAAGGTAAATGATGTCGGCGTTTCAGACCTTACCAAGAATTCTGTTTTTGGTTCAGTCAGAAGCAAGCTTAAGAAATTTTCAGCACGTTACCAGAAGATGGAAGGTCAGATTGATGAAATCGCAAACAATCTTGACAAGCAGAGAGTTACACTTCTTAATGACATTAATATGTACGATACGATGTATCAGAAGAACCTTGATTATTTCAAGGAGCTTGATCTCTACATCAGAGCCGGCAAGGAAGAGCTTCAGCATGTTCAGACAGAAGTCATTCCAAAGCTTCGTGAGCAGGTAGCCCAGTCAACAGATCCTATGGCACCACAGGTGGTAAAGGATTATGAGGACTCTGCAAACCGTTTCGAGAAGAAGCTTTATGACCTTGAGCTTTCAAGAACGATTTCACTTCAGATGGCTCCACAGATCCGTCTCATCCAGTCAAATGACCGTGAGCTTGCTGAGAAGATCCAGACATCTATCTTAAATACCATCCCGATCTGGAAGAACCAGATTGTACTTGCCATCGGTCTTGCACGTCAGAAGGAAGCGCTCGAGATGCAGCGTGCCGTTACAGATACTACGAATGAACTCCTGAAGAAGAACGCAGAGCTCTTAAAGCAGCAGTCTGTTGATGTTGCAAAGGAATCAGAGAGAGGCATTGTTGATATCGAGACTCTTGAGAAGGTGAATACAGACCTCATCGATACGATCAACGAGACCATAGAGATTCACAAGAAGGGTCATGAGCAGAGAATGGCTGCAGAGCAGAAGCTCGTACAGATCGAAGGCGACCTTAAGAAGACTCTGCTGCAGAATCAGCAGAGCTGAAAGGAGATATTATGCCATCCTGGTTAAAAGACGCAGTTTTTTATGAGATCTATCCCCAGTCATTTTATGATACAAACGGCGACGGAATAGGAGACTTAAAGGGAATAGAGGAAAAATTAGACTATGTGAAGAGCCTCGGCTGTAATGCCTTATGGATTAATCCGTGCTTTGATTCTCCATTCAAGGATGCCGGCTATGATGTCAGGGATTATAAGAAGATTGCTCCTCGATATGGAACAAATGAAGACATGGCGCATTTACTTACGACTGCGCATGAGAAGGGAATAAAGGTGCTTCTTGATCTTGTTCCGGGCCATACTTCAGAGGAGCATCAGTGGTTTGTCGAGAGCAAAAAGGCAGAAAGAAATGAATTTTCTGACCGCTATGTCTGGACTGATTTTGCATTTGCTGGAATTCCGGATCACCCATACATTGGCGGCGAGTCCGAGCGAGGCGGCTGCTACATGCTGAATTTTTTCAAGTGCCAGCCGGCATTAAACTATGGTTTTGGCAAGGTGCAGTATCCCTGGCAGAAGTCCTATGATTCGCCTGAGGCAATTGCCACAAGGGAAGCCTTAAAAGACACCATGCGTTTCTGGCTTGACATGGGCTGCGATGGTTTCCGTGTCGATATGGCTGATTCGCTTGTAAAGGATGATGAAGATGGAAAGCCATACACCTCACTGATCTGGAAGAACATTCGTGAGATGCTGGATCAGGAATATCCGGATGCGGCACTCGTTTCTGAATGGTGTGATCCGCCACATGCGCTTCCTGCCGGATTTCATATGGACTTCCTTCTCGACCACACCGGTGACTGCTACAATGAGCTCCTCCGTGAATATGAAGCGGAGGATGAAAATAATCAGCCGCTGAAGGAAGGCGAGAATGAGGAAGAACGTCGCACGAAGATAGACCACAGCTACTTCAAGGCTTCTTCTGACGGGCATATTTCTGCATTCCTCAGGAACTACATGAATTATTACTATGGCTCGAAGGAGTCCGGTTACATGTCGCTTCTCACCTGCAACCACGATACGCCGCGTGCAAAGAGGACGCTTACAGATGATGAGCTCAAGCTTGCCTATGCATTTATTTTCACAATGCCGGGCGTTCCGTTCCTGTACTATGGTGATGAAATCGGTATGAAATATTTGAATATTCCTACGAAGGAAGGCGGCTATCACAGGACCGGCTCCCGTACGCCGATGCAGTGGAATCATGAGAAGAATTTCGGCTTCTCGACAGCAGACGAAAAGGACATCTATCTGCAGCAGGACAAGAGCGCAGATTCGCCGACAGTCGAAGACCAGGAAGCAGATGAAAATTCACTTCTCAATACTGTCAAGGCTGTAATCTCTCTCCGCCATGAGCATGAAGACCTTCAGGCAGACGGCTCATTTTCAGTTATCCACGCATCGACGAATGACAGGACTTTTGTCTACCGCCGTGGCAAACTTGTCATTGCAGTAAACCCGTCACTTAACGAAGAGAAAATTTCTCTTGACGATGTAACGGAAAGCAATGCAATCTACTCGATCGGCAGCGCCTTGATTGCAGATAGCGTACTCGACATCAAGCCACAGTCGTTTGTGGTATTTAATTTCTGAAAAATTTAAGTAATAGAAACGCACCTGTCTCGTGGCAGGTGCGTTTTCTGTATTTAGAAAGGAGGCAGCTATTAGAAACTAGTTCATCGCGCTCTTGATGAATTCATCATAGAGCTTTGGATTCGCCTTATCGACTGAGTCCGGATCCTCTGCATGTGGTTTTGAAAGCCTTGGCTTTGCAATCGCAGTAGATTTCCTTACTATGAGCGAAGGCCTTAGAAGATTTTTTGAAAGCGCAATCTTGTTCATCATCGCATGAAGAATATAATATGCGCTCTTTCCAATCATAATCGTATCCTGTTTCACAGTAGTAAGAGTCGGATCTAATTTTTCGGAAGTAAGAAGGTCATCAAAGCCTACGACAGAAATATCATCAGGTATGCGTAAACCCTGATCTTTGATACAGTCTAAGACACCTTCTGCTATGAGGTCATTCCCACAGATGATGGCAGTTGCACCAGCGTCGATAAAGCCGGGAACATGGTATTTTGCGGCTTCCTTTACAAAATATCCATACACAGCGAGCGATGGATTGATAGGAAGGCCTGCCCTTCTCATAGCATTCAGGTAAGCAAGCATTCTCTGATCAGAGACGAATGACCCGCTTGAGCCGTCCAGAAAAGCAATCTTTTCATGACCGAGCTTTGCAAGATGCTTTACAGCCATATCTATTCCCTCGAAACTGTCTGTCGCAATATATCCGACAGAAGGGTTTCCTGGCACGAAATTATCAAGAAGTACTGTAGGAAAATTCGTCTTTGCGAAATCATTCATCCAGGTGTCAGCAAGGGAAAGACCTAAAATAAAAGCACCCGTATATCCGCGCTCGAGCATCAGCGTATCATAATCATGCAGATTCTGAAAATCAGGAGTCAGCGTAATAATATCAATCTGCCAGTTCTGATAATAGGAAGCCTGCTTGAAGCCTAATATGATATTGTAGCCAAAATCTTCAGGATAGATATATGCAATATTTTCAATAAAAACAGCGAATTTAAGCGATGGGGAATTCTGGGTCTTCTTCTTCTCATAGCCCATTCTGACAGCGGTATCGAGTATTTTCTTTCTCAGATCGTCACTGATATCAGCCCCGCCGTTTAATCCTTTCGAAACAGTTCCGACTGATACATTTAATTCGTTTGCAATATCCTTAATGGTAGGCATGCCGCATTCCTTTTTGATACGCCAGTTGCCGCGAAAATGTACGAATTACAAAACATAGCGTTTTGCAACTGGAAAAATAAACTAAAATCAATAAAATAGTTTTCTTTCAATAAAAGATATACGTATGAAAAACTATATTATATGGTAAATATTAATTCTACTTAATAACGACTGTATTATAGTTAAAAACAATCAAAAAAACAAGCATTTACGAAACAATACGAAAATTCCTATTCAACTTTCACAAAAAGTTTAAGACAAATCTATGTAAAACGCCGAAAAATACATTATATATTGACAACGTTTCCGTAAAAATGTTATAACTACACACGTAAAGCGAAAACAACCGAAAAATCAGTAGAGGGATTTTTCGAGAAGTTTTCGAAAAATTAATTTCTTTTTTTATAAAGGAGAGAGAACAATGAAAAACAAGAAGATTATGTCAGCTGTTCTCGCAGGTGCAATGGGAATTACCCTTCTTGCAGGCTGCGGCAGCACAGCTAGCACAGACACAACTTCATCTGACACAACAAAGACAGATGACAGCGCAAGCTCTGATGATTCTAGCTCAACAGAAGTGCAGGACATCACACTTACAGTTATGACTCCTGCAGAAGACCAGGATGACGCAAACGGCAACTGGGCTAAGACAGAATGCGAAGCTTTCGCAGCTGCACATCCTGAGTACAACATCACATTCAATTACCTTCAGACTTCAGAAGGCGATGCAAAGGATGTTGTTACAAAGGATCCTACAGATACAGAAGGCACAGCAGGCGATGTTTACATGTTCGCTAACGACCAGATTTCTGCATTAGTTGATGCAAATGCTCTTGCAGAACTCGGCGGTGATGCTGCTAGCGCTGTTACAGACAACAACTCAAAGACAATCGCTGGCACAGTTACTTACAACGGTTCAATCTACGGTGTTCCTTATACATCAAATTCATGGTTCATGTACTATGATAAGAGAGTCTTCTCAGAGGACGATGTAAAGAACCTCGACACAATGCTTGAAAAAGGCAAGGTTGAGTTCCCTCTTGAGAACGCATGGTATCTTGCAGCATTCTATGCAGGCAACGGATGCACATTCTACGGTGAAGATGGTACAGATGAGTCTGGTACAATCGATCTTACAGGTGACAAGGCTACAGCCGTTACAAAGTATCTTGTAGGCCTTATGTCAAACAAGAACTTCAAGGTTCAGGGTGATTCTCCTGATATCACAGGTCTTGGCAATGGTGATGTAAACGCTATCTTCGATGGTAACTGGGATTACGACAACGTAGTTGGCGCTCTTGGTGAAGAGAACGTTGGATGCGCAGTAGCTCCTACATACACACTTGACGGCACAGAAGTTCAGATGAAGCCATTCATCGGTTCTAAGGCACTTGGTGTTAACCCTAACTCAAAGTATCAGAAGGCAGCAGTTCAGCTTGCAGTATTCCTTGGTTCAGAGGATGCTCAGAAGGCTCACTTCGATATGAGAGGTCAGGCTCCTGTTAATACAAACCTTGCTACAAACTCAGATGTTGCAGCTAACCCAGCTTGCGCAGCTCTTGCAGCTACAGCACAGGATGGTTACTCAATCGCTCAGCCTCTGTTCGGTATGGACAGCTACTGGGATGCAGCAGCAAACTTCGGCAAGGCTATCCACAACGGCGAAGTTACAGCAGACAATGCTGAGGACAAGACAGCAGACTTCAATACTTCTGTAAATGCAGAGTCAGCTGCTGAGTAATATTTACTTATAAACTTCTAAATAAAATTTAACCAAGGCACTGCCCATTGCGGTGCCTTGATTTTTTAGAGAGGGTTTCAAATGGCTGAAATAAAAAAGAAAAAAGCTTCAATGTTTGATACGCCATATACATTGAAGAATGCCTTTGCTAAGGGAGATATCTTCGTAAGATTATCCTGCGTTATCATGGGCCTTGGGAACATGGTAAGGAAACAGGTGATTAAGGGGCTTCTCTATTTTCTTATTGAAGTAGCTTACATTTGGTTCATGGTTCAAAAGGGCGTACACAATCTTGCAATGCTCCCTTCACTTGGTACAGTAGAGCAGAACAAGGTCTGGGATGAAGACCAGGGAATTTTCGTATACACCGCAGGTGATAATTCAGTACTTATCCTTTTAGCCGGTATCGCTACATTACTTATTACTTTCCTTTTTGCCTGTATCTGGATTGACCAGATGAAGAGCGGTTACAAGGCATTATACCTTACAAGAGCTGGAAAGCATGTCAACAATTTCATCGAGGATATAAAGTCTCTTGCGAATGAAAACATTCACAAATTCCTTATGTTCTTCCCAATGCTTGGAATCATTTTCTTTACCATACTTCCGCTTCTGTTCATGATCCCTATGGCATTCACGAACTACTCAAAGATCGGAAAGCATCTGGTACTCTTTGACTGGGTAGGCCTTGAGAACTTCAAGACAACCCTTGGAATGGGTGGAAAGCTCGGAAGTACATTCTGGCCAGTACTTGGATGGACACTCGTCTGGGCATTCTTCGCAACATTCTTAAACTTCTTCCTTGGCATGCTTCTTGCCATGGTCATCAACAGAAAAGATACAAAGGGCAAGTCTGTATGGAGATTCATTTTTGTACTCTCCATCGCAGTTCCGCAGTTCGTTTCACTCCTCCTCATGAGGACAATGTTCAGCCAGAATGGACCTATTAACAACATGCTGATCAATGCAGGTATTGTTTCAAAGGCAGTTCCTTTCTGGACAAATGCAGGCTGGGCAAGATTCATGGTTATTGTAATCAACTGCTGGATTGGTATTCCTTACTCAATGCTTCAGGTTACAGGTATCCTTCAGAATATCCCTTCAGAGCTTACAGAAGCTGCAAGAATTGATGGTGCGAACAGTGTACAGACATTCTTCAAGATTACGCTTCCATACATCATGTTCATCATGGGACCGTACATCATCACACAGTTCACTGGAAACATCAACAACTTCAACGTTATCTACCTTCTTTCAGGTGGTAACCCAACACCGGTTGGTTCTACCGCTGGTAAGACCGATCTTCTTGTAACATGGCTGTACAAGCTGACTATTGATTATCAGTATTACAACCTCGGTGCAGTTATCGGTATCATAACATTCATCGTACTTTCTATCGTAGCCCTTGCTACATACAGAAATACAGCTTCTTATAAAGACGAGGAGGCGTTCAACTGATGAGTAAACAAGTTACAACATATGCCGGTGGGCAGGAATACAAATTCGAAAAGAACAAAATGAGCGGCGCCAGGGTAGCAAAGAATGCTGTTGTCTATGTTATCCTGACAATCCTCTCAATCATCTGGCTCTTCCCAATCTTCTGGGTAGTGCTCACATCCTTCAGAAAAGAGAAGGGCTCCTATACAGCTTACTTCTGGCCGAAGGGATACACATTTGATAATTACAAGAAGCTCTTTACTGAGACGACTCAGCTGAACTTTCCGAGAATGTTCCTTAATACTTTATTAGTATCAATATTCTCATGTATCATCACGACATTATTCATCCTCTGCGTTGGATATTGTATGTCACAGCTTCGTTTCAGACTCAGGAAGCCTTTCATGAACCTGGCAATGATCCTCGGACTCTTCCCAGCATTCATGTCAATGGTTGCCGTTTACTTCATCCTGAAGGCTCTCGGCCTTACACAGGGCAACATGCTTTATGTGGCGCTGGTGCTGATATACTCGGCGGGGTCCGGAACCGGATTCTACATAGTAAAGGGCTTTTTCGATACAGTACCGAAGTCACTTACAGAAGCTGCACTTCTTGATGGCTGCTCAATGCTCCAGGTATTCAACAAGATCGTCCTTCCTCTTTCGAAGCCTATCGTAGTATACACAATACTTACATCCTTCCTGGCTCCATGGCTCGACTTCATTTTCGTAAAGGTTATCGTTGGTGCCAATGCTGATTACTGGACCGTTTCACTCGGTATGTACAACATGCTTGAGAAGGAATACATCTACAAGTGGTACACCCCTTGGGCAGCTGCCGCAGTTGTCGTTTCAATTCCTATCGCAATTCTCTTCATGGTAATGCAGAGGAACTATGTCGATGGTATGACAGGCGCTGTAAAGGGCTAAAGTTTTTCAAAATTATGCTTGAAAAGACAGGAAAAAATCAAAGACGTGTTTTAGCCGCAGTGCTTTCCGCAGCGCTTCTCATTTCAGGCTGCGGAGCCACGGGCGGCAATTCGAAAATGTCGAATGTGACCCAGATGCAGAAGCTAAACAGCAAGTTCGAAGTTTCTGATGATATTCCGGATTACAACACCACCTATGAGATTTTCCTGTCTTCTTTTTATGACAGCGATGGAGACGGCATAGGAGACCTGAAGGGCGTCACGGAAAAGCTTGACTACATAAACGATGGAGATCCAAAGATAACTGACGACCTTGGCTGCAATGCGATCTGGCTTACACCGGTATGTCCGTCACCCTCTTACCACAAATATGACATCACAGATTATGAGGATATTGATTCCTCATTCGGTACGCTGGATGACTACAAGGAATTTGTAGAGGAATGCCATAAGAGAGGTATAAAGGTAATCTTTGATATGGTCATGAACCATACCTCATCTGAGCATCCCTGGTTTAAGGAAGCTGTTGATTACCTTAAGAATCTTCCGGATGGTAAAGAGCCGTCCGCTGATGACTGCAAGTACTATGGCTACTACAATTTCACGACAGAAGAAGACAGTGGATACTCGAAGGTTCCTGGCACGAAATATTATTATGAAGCCAGGTTCTGGAGCGGTATGCCGGATTTGAATCTTGACAATCCTGATGTACAGGAAGAGTTTAAGAATATTGCCAAGTTCTGGCAGGACATCGGCGTAGACGGCTTCCGTATGGATGCTGCATTATATTACTACACTGGCCAGGATTCAAAGAACATTGACACGCTCAAGTGGTTTGATGAAGCAGTAAAAGCGAATAATCCTACTGCTTATGTCGTTGCAGAGGTCTGGACAGACCAGAATACTTACGCAAAATACTATGCAAGCGGAATCAATTCAATCTTTGATTTTGCATTTGCGGCACAAAAGGGTGTCATTGCAAAGGTTGCCAGAGGCTCGAAGCCTGCTTCGTATTTTGCAAAGACAGTTGCTGGCGGCGAAAAACTCTACAAAGAAAATGCCACGGCAGAAGCCACAGACGACAATGTCGGATTCCTTGACGCACCATTCTATACGAATCACGATAGTGACAGATCAGCGGGATATTATTCCGGAGACAATATTGAGGCCCAGACAAAAATGGCAGAAGGTCTGAATCTTCTGATGAGTGGAAACGCTTACCTATACTACGGTGAAGAGCTCGGGATGAAGGGCTCAGGCAAGGATGAAAACAAGCGTGGACCGATGATGTGGACTTCGTACAATTATGAGCCGCTTGACGACTCAAAGAGTGGTGCAGCTGAAGACGATTCCGATGCTGACAAGACCGGCATGTGCAAGGGGCCCAAAGATATGGAGACCTTCAAGCAGATTTACCCGGGGCTTGACGTTCAGGAAAAGGACGCATCGTCAATCTATGAGTACTGTAGAGAGGCAATTAAGCTTCGTAATGCATTCCCCGTTATTTCAAGGGGTAAGAATACAAATGTCGAAAGCGGAAATGACAATGTCGGAATCCTGCAGAAGACTGATGAAAGTGGTAAGTATTCGCCTGTATATATTCTGATCAACAATTCAGCTGAAGCACAGGACGTAGATTTATCGAAGCTCACCGATGCTAAGGATCCAAAGCTCTCAGCAGTCCTTCTTACAGGCACTGATGAAGTCACGGAAAAAGATGGAAAAGTTTCGCTTCCAGCATATGGTATCGCTGTTTACACGTATTGATTATTTTCCAATGTGACATTACGTCACTAAATATTTTATAGCTGTGAATATGTATATGGTTACCTTTCAGACTATATGCATTTTGCAGGAAACCCTCGTAATGGAGTTGCTGCTTTAGAAGTTGCAGTGGCTCCATGTTTTTTTTCGGAATTACTTGTGGACCGTATCAAGAATGTGAAAAAATGGTGTTTTTCTTAAGAAAATGTATTATAATGAATTATCAATTTGGAAACTAAAAGGGTGATACGTTTTTTCTTTACCCGTTTTTCCTAAGAGGTACTTTATGAGATTTATTGCGACAGCAGATTTGAAGCCAGGAATGGTACTCGGCAGAGATATCATCAGAGACTCCAAACTCTCGATGCTGAAAAAAGGCATCGTCCTTACAGATGAATACATAAAATATTTCAAAGAAAATGGATACATGGGAATCTATGTCCTTGATGAATTTTCAAAAGACATAGAGATTGAGGATACTGTCCGTCCTGAAGTCTTTCAGGAAGGTATCAAGGCTGTCGAGGAAAATAATGTCGGCGCCCTTGTAAATACTTCAGTAACCATCGTGCAGGATGTTTTTGAGAAAAAAGATCTTTCAGTGGATCTTTTTGATCTTCGTTCATTCGATGACTATACCTACCATCATTCTGTAAATGTTGCTGTATATGCAGTTGCCGTCGGCAGGGCGATGAACCTTGATAAGGAAAATATCAAGTATTTATCTGAAGCGGCAATAGCACATGATCTTGGAAAGAGCAAGATACCAAAGGAAATATTAAATAAACACGGCAAGCTGACCGATGAAGAATATAAAATAATGCAGGCTCATCCGGAGAAATCTGTTGAGATTCTGAACCAGTCTCCGATGATTTCTGCCTATGTAAAGCAGGCTGTTCTGATGCACCATGAAAATGAGAATGGCTCCGGCTATCCTCTTCACAAAGAAGGAAAGGACATTCCGCTGCTTGCAAAGATCATCCATGTAGTTGATGTGTATGATGCACTTACGAGCCGACGTCCGTACAAGGATCCATATCCGCCTGCAAATGCCTATGAATATCTGGTTGGCGGTGCAGGCAATCTTTTCGATAGAAAAGTCCTCGATGCCATGGAGACAGTTATTCCTGCTTATCCTACAGGCATAAATGTTATTCTTTCAAACGGGCAGCCTGGAATAGTCGCCCGTCATACGGACAATATTATGCGGCCAGTCGTAAAGCTGTATTCTGATGGCACGTTTGTCGATTTGAATGATCCGGCGAACCAGGACTTAAGCATCACATCTTCAGGTATTCTTCAGGCTGATTATACTGGTGAGGTTGAGGAATTAAATGAAGACAGGCAGAGAAAGTCGATGAAGAAGACTGTCGGCATTGTTGGCGATATGGTATCTGCCTCTCATGTAAATGATGCATTAAACGCTTTTTATAAGACGGTAGTGATAAACGGTGCAGATGCACTGGCCGCATATCTTCGTGATGGCGAGCCGCTGAATCTTCTTATTATTGATATTGATCTTCCAGAGATGAAGGGGATGGATCTTGTCATGGGACTTCGCAAAATCGTGCTTGATTTTCCGCCGTTTATGATCATGTCATCTTCGATGTCAAGAAATATGGTAATGCTTGCGCTCAAAGCGGGAGCTTCTGATTTTATATTAAAGCCTGTAAAGCCCAATTATCTCAGGGAAAGGGTGAATCAGGTCATAGAAAAGATTTATGATGTAGATTGAAAGGAGGCGTGTCAATGAATTATTATACTATTGATTTTGAGATCGTCGCTTTAGCAATCGCAATCTTTTTTGATGTTTATGCCCTGACAAAGTACTCGAGGGAGACGGTCCAGAATGTCAGGTTTGTAGGGGTGTCTCATTCACTTACGCTTGCAATAGCAGCTGAGATTTTCTGGGCAGTATCTGTGAATGATAGCGCACCGCTTGTATTAAAGACGATATTTCATTCAGTATATTTTCTGTTTTTATTTATTTACGTATACAATATCGACCTTTATATTGCTTCATATATAGATGAGAAAAATGGAATGGATCAGAACTGGCGGCTTTTCAATAGAAGCGTGCTATTGATCTCAATATTTGTATCTTTATTTTATATTATTCTGCGTGTTTCTGAGACGACATGGGAAGAACATACGAACCAGCTAAAGGATAAGTTTGGTATTTTTGCCCTTGTTGTGATGGTAATCTTTATGTCAGAGGCAGTTGTTCTGATTTTTCTGCATAGAGAGAAATTTACAAAGCCACAGATGCTGTTGTATTCCATATTATTTTTGTATGGCATAGCGCTTCCTGTTATTCAGTCAAACAATTTTCCGAGATTTCGGATCACGGGATTTTATTATGTAATCACTGTATTTATTATTCTTCTATATATTGAGACACCAGATGAGCAGGCTTTGAAGAGTGTAGTTATGAATCTGAATTCCATTAAGGAAGGCCTCGAAAAGAAGGTCGAGGAAGAAAATGACAGGCTGCAAGCTCTTGATGAAAAGGAATATAAGCTTTCCCATCAGCTGATGTTCGTGATGTCGAAGACAATCGATGCAAAGGATAAATATACCAGCGGACATTCTATCAGAGTGGCAAAATACTCACGCATGCTTGCTGAGAAACTTGGCCTTTCTAAGGAGGACCAGGAGCAGATTTATACCATGGGCATTCTCCACGATTTAGGAAAGGTCGCAGTTCCTAACGCCATCATAAATAAGCCGGGAAAGCTCACAGATGAAGAATTTGCGATTATGAAATCCCATCCTGCCAAGGGATATGATATTTTAAGCAAGGTAAAGACTCTGCCAAATCTCGCGGACGGAGCCAGATGGCATCATGAGAGGATAGACGGAAAAGGCTATCCTGATCATTTGTCAGGTGAGGAGATACCGTATTTTGCAAAGATCATCTGTGTGGCAGACGCGTACGACGCGATGACCTCATACAGAAGCTACAGGGGTGTAATGTCACAGGATAAGGTACGCGAGCAGATCGTAAACGGGCTTGGGACACAGTTTGACTTTGAAATAGGACAGAAAATGCTCGAGATTATGGATGAAGATGTGGACTATACGCTTCATGAAGTAAGGGAAGAAGAATTAGAGCAGGCGAAGGGAGCGGCTTCATGAGACCACTTGCATACAATATTGACTTTGAGCTTGCCGTAATGATCCTTCTGCTTATGCTGTCAGGGTATCTTTACAGGCATTTTAATGGGAATTCAAAAAATAATATTGCACTTAGGAGAGCGGCACATGTAGAAGCTTTGCTGATTTTCTTTGATATTCTGGCCACGATTACGGTGACTTATGCCGATGTCATTCCAATAGCGATAAATTATATTATTAATGTCCTGTATTATTCCTGCATAGGCCTGTCAACCTTCTGCGTTCTGCTTTTCATAGAAAGCTTTAGTCCGGAGGATAAGGATTACACGCGGTTCAATCGGATTAACATGATATTTTATGCAATTTATGTTGCAATAAATGTTATTGGCATTTGGACCGGGTGGGTATTCAGTATAGATAATAATGGGGCATTTTTATTTGGCCCGATCCACAATATTGTATATGTTTATCCGGGAATTCTGATAATAGAGTGTCTTATTATTTTTATAATAATGAGTCACACGATGGAACGCGTTCAGAATATTTCAATTATACTGCTCCTCATTTTTTCGGGACTGGGAGCGACGATGCAGCTTTATCTTTTCCCGGATATTCTACTTGCAAATGTAACGCCGGGGCTGGCTTTATTTATCTGCCTTTTTACAGTAGTATCTCCAAATTATCAGGAGCTTACGACAAAGAAAAATGAACTGGAGAAGGCAAAGTCAGAACTGGAGCAGCAGGTCATTGAACGTACTGCCGAGTCTCGTGCAAAGCAGAAGCGGGATTCTGAAATGGCAGACGAGATGATAGAAGCCATGAAGACCATGATAGATGATTCAAATACGAACCGCGAAAATCACAGTGAGAATGTCTCAAGACTTTCTGTCCTGATTGCAAAGGAAATGGGCTTTTCAAAAGCAGAACGTGAAAAGCTGTATTCCATGGCGGTAGTTCATGATATCGGCATCATTGGTATAGATGAAGAGGTTGCCCTGAAGACTGGCATATATACGCCTGAAGAAAGAAAAGAGATGCAGCGGCATCCGCTTATTGGCGAGCAGATTCTGAAGCCAATTACGGAGATGCCGGAGCTTGCAGTTGCAGCGAGAAGCCATCATGAAAGATATGATGGAAAAGGATATCCGGATCATCTGAAGGGCGATGAAATTCCAATTTTTGCCCGAATCATCTGCGTTGCAGATTCGTATGATGCCATGACGGAAAAGCGTCCATACAGGGAAGTGTTCACAAAAGAGCATGTAAAGAGCGAGTTTCAGCGCTGTGCTGGAAAGCAGTATGATCCAAGGGTCGTAAGGGCGCTTATTCATGTGATGGACAAGAATGAATATACGCCTGCAGGAGAGGATTTATAATGTCAGAAGAAAAATTATTTATGCCGTCGTATGGACGGCATTTTGAATGCATAGCCGGAGACTGCCCAGAAAACTGCTGTGTCGAGTGGATCGTTGATATTGATGAGAATTCAAAGAAATTCTATGAGACTGCTGAGGGTGCAGTTGGTGAGAAAATCCGCTCTCACATGGTACATGAGGACGAGGATGATGAGACGGTTTTTAGTCTTACAAAGGGCATGAACCATGTCAGGGAGTGGGGAATTGAGAAGGATGATCAGGGAAAATCCAAACTTAAGTTGAGCGGAGAATCAGCTGATGAAATTTCGTCATCAATGAATAATGATGCTGCAGCACAGGCCGGCAGTGAGACCTGTGACAGCACTTTCGACATGAACTGTCCGTTCCAGCGGGATGATGGTCTTTGTGAAATTAGGCTTACATACGGCTACGAGCATACTTCAGAAACCTGTAGAGAGCATCCAGAATTCAATGAGGAATATGAGGACTTCACAGAGCGGTCTTTTTCTATTTCGTGTCCTGAAATTGCAAGGCTTATTTCAGAGACTCCGCTCAAAAAGGACATTGATGAGGATGATGAGATCCTTCTGACGCCTCTTGTATATCCTTCTGCACCATGTCAGTCTTCAGATGCCGTGCTGAATGCACTGGCACGTGCGAGAAATAAATTATTTTTTAATTTTGACGAAGACGAGCTTCTGGGAACCCACATTATTCATTTGAGAGATGCGGCATTTTCCCTGCAGCCGAAGCTTTTTCAAATGGACGAGGCTTTTGCTGAGGCGCTGCCCTCAGAAAATAACATGCTTCTTGATTCATTTTTCAGGACTGGAGATACTTTAGATGAGACCGATGCTGTATTTTGCGACGGGGCAGCAGGACTCATAAAATATATGATTGAGAATCAGGATTTTCTCACAAAGAGGTGGGAGAATGCACTAAATACAACGCTTTCTTTTCTGCAGGATGGACAATTCTCCGTTTCTTCTTTTGCAGAATTTTGTAGAACGAAGACGCAGGATATTTCAAGAGTATTTGCATATTTTGTCTATAGATATTTTCTCAAAGCTGTCAATGACTGCAATATAGTAAAATGGTCTGAATTTGTGATAAAATGTATATTAGTTTCAGTATTAGTATCATTTGCGACAGGAATGGACTTTTACAGGACAGCAGCACTTTTTTCCAGGGAAGTGGAGCATGACGGGGATAATGCATCAATGCTTCTCGACATGATTTTTGATGAATGAGTTTTTGGGTTCATTATGAAGGCATTATTTTACGGCGCAGTATTTATCGTTTTGTGTACAGTTTTCTATTTGGTCTGGTGGATTGCAGCGTTTTCACCGGGTGAAGAAGGATGGCTTCAGAGGACAAATGTCAATCTCTGGCTGATACCATCGACCATTTTCGGAATTCTTGGCATTATCGTTTCAATAGTTGGTCTGCAGAGCAAAAAGGTAAATCCCGAGATTATTTCCACACTGCTCATCTGCATTGTTGGTATCGTATTATATTTTGGTCTGTTGGCATTTACCTGGTTTGTTATGAAGCGTTCGATTACGACCGAGCTCTTTCTTCTCACAGGCTGGCTCACGTTGACATTCTGCATGGTAAATGCAGCCTACGGCTATGACCTGATCCTGCACAAGACAGCGATAATATTATTTGTTGTTGCAGCTATCGCCTTCGTCATCGGACTGATCTGCTATATCCTGTATTATGCGGTCAGCCCATCCCTAAGCTTCATCCTCGGCATGATCCCGCTCATTATCATCATGGGATATGACTGCGCCTTTGCGGTATTGGTCAGATTGTGATAGTTTTGTGTCTTCGGGAGCACGACAATAAAAAATAATTTCTACAATATGTGAGAAATTTGTGTAGAGATGGTGAAAAATTTGTATACAAATTTTGTGCTAACGTCTTGACAACGAGCACGATTTGCTTTATTCTTTACAGCGTTAAAGCAAAGACGCTTTTTTGAGAAATACTCTCGAAGAGGCGTTTTTTTAGTTTTAAATGAATAGCACATTATTTTCATTTCTTATGTGTTATTCAGAAGTTTAAGAAATGGAGGAGAATTATGGAAGCACAAGTTACAGATTTAATTAACGGTCTTGACACGAGCTGGACCCTCATTGGCGGCTTCCTCGTATTCTTCATGCAGGCCGGTTTCGCTCTTTGCGAATCAGGTCTCACAAGAGCAAAGAATACAGGAAACATTCTAATGAAAAACCTTATGGATTTTGCCATAGGTACTCCGTGTTATTGGTTGATTGGTTTCGGTATCATGTTTGGTGGTACAGGCCCAATCATCGGAGGTTTCGATCCTCTGATCCGTGGTGATTATTCACACCTCGGACTTGATATGCCTCTCTGGGCATACGTATTCTTCCAGACAGTATTCTGTGCTACAGCAGCTACAATCGTTTCAGGTGCTATGGCAGAGCGTACAAACTTCAAGGCATACTGCATTTACTCAGCAGTCATCTCACTTTTCGTTTACCCTGTTTCAGGACACTGGATCTGGGGCGGCGGCTGGCTTGCAAGCATGGGCTTCCATGATTTCGCTGGTTCTACCTGCGTTCACATGGTTGGTGGTATTATCGCTTGCCTTGGTGCAGCTCTTCTTGGACCTCGTATTGGTAAGTACGATAAAGAAGGAAAGCCACATGCTATACTTGGTCATAACCTGACTTCAATGGCACTCGGCGTATTCATCCTCTGGTTCTGCTGGTTCGGTTTCAACGGCGGTTCTACAATCGCTATGTCAACATACGATGCTCAGTATGAAGCTTCACTTGTTTGCTTTAACACAAACCTTGCTACAGCAGTAGCTACACTTACCACAATGATCTTCACCTGGTGCAGATATGGTAAGCCAGATGTTTCAATGACATTCAATGCTTCTCTTGCAGGTCTTGTTGCAATCACAGCTCCTTGCGACTGCGTATCTCCTGTAGGTGCTTTCTTCATTGGTCTTGTAGCAGGTATCCTCGTAGTATTCTCAGTTGAATTCTTTGATAAGATTGCAAAGATTGATGACCCTGTTGGTGCAGTTTCCGTACATATGGTAAACGGCATGTGGGGTACACTTGCAGTAGGTCTCTTCTCTACAGGTGATGATGGTGTAGGTCTTGGCCTCTTCTATGGTGGCGGTGCAAAGCAGCTTGGTCTTCAGGCACTCGGCATTGTTTCTGTAGCAGCTTATGAGCTCATCATCATGTTCATCGCATTCAAGATCATCGACAAGGCAGTTGGACTTCGTGTTCCTCAGAATGTTGAGCTTGAAGGTCTTGATATTCATGAGCATGGTCTTCCAACAGCTTATGCAGGCTTCGCTATTTCTGATAACACAGAGACATTCATGGATGTTAATGAGAACACAGATCTTGGTGAAGACGATGTTAAGAAGGCTACTGAGGCTCAGGTCAATGCAGCAGTCAAGGTTGCAAGAAATGATGCAGCAACTGGTACAGAATATGATACTGGCATGCACAAGGTCGTTATCATCTGTAAATTAGCTAAGTTTGATGCATTAAAGAAAGCGCTTAACGAACTCGGTGTTACTGGTATGACAATGACCCAGGTTATGGGCTGCGGCATCCAGAAGGGTACTACAGAGAAGTACAGAGGTGTTCCGGTTGACTCAACACTTCTTCCTAAGGTAAAGGCTGAGGTTATCGTTTCCTCAATTCCTGTTGATGCTGTTATCGATGCAGCAAAGAAAGCACTTTACACAGGACATATCGGTGATGGCAAGATCTTCGTTTACAACGTCACACGTGTCGTAAAGGTACGTACTGGTGAAGAAAACGAGAAGGCACTCGCTGATGTCGAGTAATTCGAATTAATTTACAAAATGAAAAGAAGTCCTCCAGACTCTGGAGGGCTTCTTTTTTATGTTGTTATTTACGCTTCGTCAACATTCAAATGTCCTCAGATGACTCAGCATCCGTTGCGCAGGCAAAATTACGCAAAGTGCCACCACCAATCTTTAATTTACGCGCCGCCTTTATGCGCCGTCCAGGCGCGTTCGGCTAGATTTGCCATCCGTGGCAAATCTGCGCTTGTTACCATGCACTTTGCGATTTTGCACTTGCTCACTCAATTCGCATCTGAGGACATTTTCATGTTTTGAAGCTTACAAAATCAGAATTTCTCAATGAATTGAATCAGGTCGGCGAGGGCGTCGTGATTATTGTCGTTTGTGATGATGTTCGCACGTTCCTTGACTTCGTAGAGGGCGTTGGCTGGTGCGCAGGCAACGTTGGCGGCTTCGATGAGCTCGATGTCGTTGTAATAATCCCCGATTGCGAAAATTGTCTTGCCGGCATACTGGGAAAGCTTTCGTGCAGAATTGAGAGCAGTGCCCTTATTGGCACCATGTGGGAGAATCTCCAGGTAGTTTGGATTCGAGAATACAAGATCGGCAATTGGTTTGCCATCATAGAAACGCTTTGAAACGATGTTTGCAATCTGCTGGATTTTCTCAAGATTCGCGTGCGTATCGTCAATCAAAGCCTTGAGCCAGAAACCGTCAATATCCTCAAGCTTCTGGAAAAAACAAGGCATATGCGTCTCTACGAAGAAAGAATCAGCGCTTTCTTTTGGCGTGACAAAAACAGCGCTGTTTCCGGCGTAAATGATGATGCCGGCATTTGAAAAGCCATCCATCACGTATCCCATATAAAGCCTGATAATATCCTGGTCCAACTGCTTTTTCCAGAGATATTTGGCCTTGCTGATGTCATAAAGCCCAGAGCCATTTGAAACGATTGAGACGCCATTTATTGGCAGGCCATTAATCATGCCGCGGAGATTCGAAGGTATGCGTCCTGTGCTGATTGCAAAGGTTCCGCCTTCATCAATGTATCTATTTATTGCGGAAATATTCCCTTCAGAAATGGTCTTGTCATCTGTGAAAAGGGTTCCGTCAAGATCAGAAAAAATTGCTGTTTTAGAAAAATCCATAGTTCCTCCATAAGAAAATGATTTTTCTTTTTAATTACATCCTTATATGATAAACTATATTGTGAAAATCGTAAATCCATTTTTTTTTTAACATAACATATTTTTTGTAAAATAATGCGAATGAAAAACAGCCGCGAATCCGGCATTGAACTTCTTAAAATAATAGCAATGTTTCTGATTGTTCTTTATCATTCATCGATGTCTGTGACATTCATGAATGGCGGGCTTCAGGTTTATCCGATAGTGAGTGGAGCCTCGACAGACCCGAATGTCTTTATGCTTAATATTTTTGGTTATTTCGGGCATCTGGGCTGCACGATTTTCTTTGTATGTTCGGCATGGTTTCTGGTGGAAAGCACCCGGGTGAAATCAAAAAAAGTAGTTGATATGCTGTCTGATGTGTGGACGGTTTCGGTGCTGGTATTTTTCATATTTTTCGTAAGAGACCAAAGAGTCGCAACAAAGGATACCGTTATTAATGCACTATTTCCGAATACGCTGGCTGTGAATTGGTACATTACCTGTTATTTATTATTCTATCTGATTCATCCGCTGTTAAATCTCATCATCAGAAATATCAGTAAGAGGACGCATCTTCTGATCGTGGCGCTTAGCATATTTTTGTATTACCTCGTAAGCGTGATCTTTAACAGCCCTTTATTTTATGTGACGAACCTCGTGATGTTTATGATCATCTATTTTCTGATTGCATATATGAAAAAATATATGAGGGGATTTTCTGAGAATTTGAAGGCAAATGTTGTCCTGCTTGTAGTCGGACTGATTGGATTTCTTGGTGAATTTTCAATAATGAATTTTCTGGGACTTCAGTCTGAAGCGATTTCTGCTGAGCTTCTCCGTTTCAATAATAACGAGAATTTTTTTATCGTGATGATAGCCGTTTCATTATTTAATCTTTTCCGGAGAATGAAGAAAATAATACCAGTAATCAACTATATTTCAAGCCTTACGCTTTTTATTTATATTATTCATGAAAACACCTATCTTGCAGGGAATATCAGGAATAAGGCTGCTGCAAAATTAATAAATACAGTGCCCTATACGAATCTTATTCCTGCGATACTGCTTTTTGCGGCAGGTGTTTTCGTGTTTGCCATGGTAGTAAGCATGGTATATAAATTAATAGTAAAGCGACCAGCGAATTTCCTGACGGAAAAGATCTATTTAGGAATAAAGAATTGCTATCTTGCTATTGAAAAGAAAATAATGAGCATTGAGTGAGGAATCTGAGGATAATTTATTACTTTCTATTGACTTATTCATATTATTAAATATAATAAATCAGAGAAAACCTACTAGAATAATATGATATGCCGGAAGGCGATGAAATGCAGGGCATAGAGATATTTTCAAGTAGAAAAAGTGATTTATCATGATAAAGAATAAGAGGACAGAATGAAAGTAATAGTAAAAAAATTGGATTTTGAAAAGATACTTGCTGAAGCGAATTTAAGGAAGCCGGATGAGGCATGCGGGCTGATCGCAGGAAGCGAAACAGAAGAAAATGGCGAGAAAGTAAGGCGGGTTGAAAAGGTCTATATCCTTACAAATATTGACCATTCAAATGAGCATTTCACAATCGACCCGAAGGAACAGCTTACAGCGATCAAGGATATGCGTGCAAATGGGCTGAAGGCGCTCGGCAACTGGCATTCACATCCGGCATCTCCGTCGAGGCAGTCGGAAGAAGATAAGAGGCTCTCGTATGATCACAATGCAAGCTATCTCATTATTTCACTGATGAATCCGGATGAACCAGTGCTGAAGTCTTTCCATTTCGATGGGGAGAATTCGACGGCCGAGGAACTGATTATTGAATAGGAGAACAAAATTGTCAAACGAGAAAAATTGGGCATTGTTTGGCTGCGGTGTGATTGCACATGAGATGGCTGAGGCCATGAAAAAGACAGGCAGACATCCGTATGCGATCTGGAACAGGACAAAGGAGAAGGCACTTAAATTTCAGGAAGAATACGGGCTTGAAAAGGTCTATGACACACCTGAAGAGCTGCTCTCAGATCCAGACATTGACATTGTCTATATTACCACGCCGCACAATACGCATATAGAATATGCGGTCGCTGCTCTGAAGGCAGGAAAGCATGTGCTCTGTGAGAAATCAATTTTCTTAAACTATGCTGAGCTCATGGAGGCAGAATCAATTGCAAAGTCGCAGGATCTCGTGCTTGCTGAAGCAATGACGATTTTCCATATGCCACTTTATAAGAAGCTTCTGAAGAGGCTTTCTCACGGGGATTTTGGTCCGGTGAATCTCATTACTTTGAATTTTGGTTCCTACAAGGTCTATGACATGAAAAACAGATTTTTCAATAAGGATCTGGCCGGCGGAGCAATGCTTGACATCGGCGTGTATGCGCTTTCTCTCGCAAGGATTTTTCTCAAATCATCACCTGAAGAATTCAAATCTATTATGAAGAAAGCACCGTCTGGGAGCGATGAGAATTCAGCTACTGTGCTTATGAATCCTGACGGACAGATGGTCACGATGATGCTTTCGATGCATTCAAAGCAGCCAAAACGAGCTGTAATTTCCTGTGACAAATGCTATGTCGAAATCATGGAATATCCAAGGGCAGACAAGGCAAAAATCGTCTGGACAGAGACTGGCGAGACAGAGGAAATAAGCGAAGGAAATACTTCCGATGCACTGTCATACGAAATAATAGATATGGAAAAAGCGGTTTCCGGAGACAAAGAAATCATGCGCCTTACTGACACGACAGATGTCATGCGCCTGATGACTGGCATCCGTCTCGACTGGGGGTATTTCTATGATGGGGAAAATGCGGAAAATATTTTTTACCCAGAATAACAAATTACGATCCACAGTAATCTGATAATAATCAGAGCGCTGTGGATTTTTCGTCAAGAAACTATATTAAGAAAGTTTCATTAGTTTAAACAAGTAAATTGTCTTGTTAAAAAATGTACTTATGTTATAATTAATCCGACTATTTTTAGGGAGCAGAGGCTTATGTTCCCCGGAGATTTTTATAAAATGCTTATTTTGTTAGCAAATCTTTGAAAGATTATTTTGTGACAAATTTTAGGAGAAAAAATGGCTGAAATTAAGACTTTATCTATTGGCGGCAATGAGGCCACAGGCACTATTCTTACTTCTCCGGGTGGAGAGAATCATCCGAATCTCATTATTATTGAATGTAATAAAGGCTTTTTGATGTGCGGCTATGTAAATATGGCAGCATGTGAGAAGTTTGGCGATGTCACGGTTCAGGTTGGCGGCGCATCCTTTGATGAAGTATTGAAGAACCCGATAAAGGCGTTTACTTCTAAGGCTGCAGAGCTTGGTGTCAAAGATGGGATGACAGGGCTTGAGGCTGCAGAAAT
>ONHZ01000061.1 GCA_900317755.1 uncultured Lachnospiraceae bacterium | reverse complement strand
TTTGAAGAAGTCCATGAACCCTGTACTGTTGCTGATGAGTCTACGGAAAGTACAGAATAATATGCATATTCACCAGTACCGGTAAGCGTTGCATTATAGGTGCCCGCCTCTGTTACTTCGGTCTGGTTTGAAACAGAAACTCCAGCCTTTGTCGTGCCACTGTATGTGACATTGAAAGAAGTCGTTACATTCTTTCCCTTTAACGTGACACTTACATCAGATGTGTGGCTGTTTCCATCATAGGTAACGCTTGAGGTATTTTCAGAAACAGACAGAACATTTACAGTAAAGGTCTTTTCTTCTGCACCCTTAGCACTTGCTGTCACAGTTGCTGTACCGCTGCCGCTGCCACTTGCTGTGATGGTATTTCCATTAATAGTAATAAGGCTGGAATCTGATGTATATGTAACAGCTCGGTTTGAAGAAGCAACTGTACTATTTACTGTAACTGAAGAATCTACTTTTGTACTCTGACCATTAATGAGACTGATCGTGTTTGCAGGGAGATTAATGTTATAGTTTCCGCTGGCATCGTCATCAGCAGTCTCATGAGATATGTTCATCACCTGCTGGCCAAGCGTACTATATGCACTGCCAGTGCGAATATATGATGTTGAATAAATGCTGTCTGAAGCAGAAGATAAATATTCAATGCTGGCTGAACCGGAAACCGAGGTGATCTCTATCTGATAAATCGCAGTTTCGCCACTTGCTAAATAAACATTTGCATGAGTTCCAATAGAAACTGCGACTGACTGTGGGGTATTGTCTGTTTCAGTTGTAGTCACAGAAGTATCTGTGTCAGTCTGCGAATCTCCTGAGTCGGTGTTATCTGTGCTGGTAGTGCTGGCATCCTGCGTATTTGTGAAAGTACCTGAAGTACTGCCAATAGCTGTTCCAAGTGTATTAGGGTCGCTTGTATTTAAATATACATTTGCGGTATAGCTAATACTTGCATCTGGCGTCATCTCTAAATACATAGTAGCATCAGATGTCTTTACATATCCGCTCTCATTCGTTCCTGAAATAACCTGAACAATACTTGTGCCAGATGAGATGCCTCTTGTTGCGTATCCTGAGCCTATAGAGCCAGAATGATTAGAAGAAGCCCTGCGGATGACTTTCTTCAGTTTCTTTCTTTTCAGCTTGAAAGCACCTGAGCCATTTTCATCTTCATTTTCAAGATTGGATAGATTTCCTTCAGATGAGCCTGCTGCACCACTGGTATTCTGTGCCTGAGCGGCACCTGAATTTGTTGATGCACTTGAATCTGCAGTTTCTTCACCGGAAGAAATGGATGAACCTGATGGATTTTCAGATCCTGCCTGTTCTACTCCGGAAGTCGCAGAAATACCTGTGGACGGTCCCGGACTATTTTCTGAAGAAGATGAGGTATTATTAGAAGAATTTACATCTGATGCGGATGTACTGTCAGATGCATTTGTTGAACCATCTGCCTGGGAATTCTGAGTCGTTGAAGCGTCTTCTGTTGTTTCTGCCGGGCTTATTGCCTCTCCAGCACTTGTATCTGCGTTAGCATCTGCCTCTGTACTTGTCTCTTCACTTGCTTTCGGCGACAGCGACGACCAGTTTACTGAAAAGCTTGCAAGCACTGTCACAGCTGCAAGTAAAACCGCTTCAAATCTTCTTCTCTTCTTGTCGAACATAATCTATCCCCTTGTATATCCGCTATATGAAGATTAAATATACATTGCATGATCTGCCCTAATTGGCAATGTCATTTTCATCTTAATATCATACGCATTTATCGTGTCATTTGTGCATAAAGTATATTCATTTTCCATATCATATCACAAGATATGGGGCACAAAATGAGCCGCTAATACAATTCTATAGATTTTATCGACAATATCAACATTATTTTTAGCTGATTTCTGAAATTTTGTCGATTTTTCTGAAAGAATTTACATTGTTGAACTTAACTTCTCTCACGAAAACCCAAAAATACGCTTTGACAGAAACTTTTATTTCCACCAAAGCGTATTTATTATCTATTATTTGTGAAATTAAAGTCAGGCGTTTACAAGCTTCCCTGTATAGAGCTGGTAGTACTTCCCCTGCTCAGCCATGAGCTCTTCGTGATTTCCTCGCTCGATGATCTGGCCGTCATCAAGGACCATGATGCAGTCAGAATTCCGGATGGTTGAGAGCCTATGGGCAATGACAAAGGTTGTCCTGCCACTCATCAGCCGGTCCATGCCGCTCTGGACAAGGCGCTCTGTATGCGTATCGATTGAACTTGTGGCCTCATCGAGAATCAGAACCGGCGGATCTGCGATTGCTGCGCGGGCGATGGCAAGAAGCTGCCTCTGTCCCTGTGACAGCGTGCCGCCGTCGCTCTTAAGTACGGTGTCATATCCATTTTCAAGACGTCTGATAAAACCATCTGCATTTGCGAGCTTTGCTGCAGCGACGACTTCCTCGTGCGTCGCATCTTCCTTGCCGTACCTGATATTTTCCTCGACTGTGCCTGTGAAAAGATGTGTATCCTGAAGCACGATGCCAAGTGAATGGCGGAGGTCTGCTTTCTTTATCTTATTTACATTTATTCCGTCATAGCGGATTCGACCATCAGAGACGTCGTAGAATCTATTGATGAGGTTCGTAATCGTAGTCTTTCCTGCGCCGGTCGCACCGACGAAGGCAATCTTCTGCCCTGGCTTTGCATAGAGATCAATGTGATGCAGAACTTCCTTTTCAGGAACATAAGAGAAATTCACATCCTTGAATACGACCTCGCCCTGGAGGAGCTTATAGTCTGTCGTGTTTTCTGCTTTATGATAATGCTTCCATGCCCACTTGCCGGTTCTCTCCTTTGCCTCTGTAATAGTTCCATCTTCCGCAACATTTGCATTTACAAGCGTGACATAGCCATTATCCTCTTCCGGCTCTTCATCTAAGAGCTCGAAGATTCGCTTGCCGCCGGCCATTGCCATGACGATGAAATTAAGCTGCTGTGAGACCTGCATGATTGGCATATTGAAGGATTTGTTGAAGGTCAGGAATGAAGCTAGTTTTCCGACTGTCAGGCTTCCGTTTCCAAAAATGGCAACCAAGCCGCCGACTACAGCGACGAGCACGTAGGAAATATTTCCAAGCTGGGCGTTTACAGGGCCAAGGACATTGCCGTAGGCATTCGCCTTGTTCGCAGCATCGAAGAGCTCATCGTTCATTTCCTTGAATTCGCTTGTCATCTCATCCTCGTGATTGAAGACCTTGACGACCTTCTGCCCCTTCATTGTCTCTTCAATCTTTGCATTGACCTTTGCAAGCGAATTCTGCTGGCGGACGAAGTTCTTGCCGCTCTTTGAAGCGAGTTTTCCTGTTGCGAAAACAGTGAGTCCTGTCATCGCAAGCGTGAGAATCGTAAGCGGGACATTCAGCATGAACATCGAAACCATTGTCATCACAATCGTAAGTGCTGCATTCAGCATCTGCGGCAGTGACTGTGAAATCATCTGGTGTAGCGTATCAATATCGTTTGTGTAGATGGACATGATGTCGCCATGCTTGTGCGTGTCGAAATACTTGATGGGAAGTGATTCCATCTTATTGAAAAGCTGCTCACGAAAGGACTTTAGCGTTCCCTGTGCGATGTAGACCATGATGAGATTGTACACATAGGTCGCAGCAACGCCGATGGCATAATATATGATAATCCGAAGCATCGCTTTTGCGAGGGGCCCGAAATCCGTCGAGCCGGTCTTCAGCATCGGGGTGATATATGAATCTATCAGCGTCTGCATGAAAAGAGTTCCCTGGATGTTTGCAAGCACCGAAACAATGATGCAGACAAACACCAGCGTGATCTGGAAAGCATAATGCTTGAATATATACCCGAAAAGACGCTTCATGACCTTTTTTGCATCTTTTCTTTCTTCTTTTGTAATTGGTTTTCTTGGACGTGGACGCGGCATATTTTTTCCTATCCTTTTTATCTAATTTTTTTCAGCTTACACGAATGTACTTTTACTCGCCTCAGCCAATCATTAATATTGCAACTTACAGACTGCTAGCACACAAAGAAGTATAATGTATTGTGGTAGCTACACTTTGTCGAAATCTCCTGACCCTGCACCAGTCTGGGACTCGTACAGCTCGCGGTACATTTCATTTCTATTTAGCAGTTCCTCATGTGTGCCGACATCGGCGATTTTTCCATCATCCATGACGATGATGCGGTCGGCATCCTGAACGGAACTTATTCGCTGCGCAATAATGAATTTTGTGGTATCCGGGATGTCATTCCTAAAGCTTGCCCTGATCTTTGAATCTGTGGTCGTATCGACAGCTGAAGTCGAATCATCGAGCACGAGAATCTTTGGCTTCTTCAGAAGCGCTCTTGCGATGCAGAGTCTCTGCCTCTGGCCACCAGAAACATTCGAGCCGCCCTGCTCAATATAAGTATCATAGCCATCAGGAAACTTCTCGATGAATTCATCAGCGCAGGCAAGCTTTGCAGCGTGCTGGCATTCTTCGTCTGATGCATTTTTGTCGCCCCAGCGGAGGTTCTCATAGATTGTTCCGGAAAATAACACATTATTCTGGAGCACGACCGACACGCTGTCACGAAGCTTCACGATGTCGTAATCCCTGACATCGACGCCGCTGACTTTGACTGAGCCCTTCGTCACATCATAAAGCCTCGAAAGCAGGTTTACGAGAGAAGTCTTGCCAGAGCCAGTCGGACCGATGATACCTATGGTCTCGCCAGAATTGATTTTGAGATTTATATCTTTGAGCACCGGCTCGGATGAATTTTCATAATAAGAAAAATCAACATTTTCAAATTCAACGGAACCGTTCTTTACTTCCATGACCGGTTTCTCAGGATTTTTAATGTCCGGCTCTTCATCAAGCACTTCACAGACTCGCTGTGCAGCGGCAGTCGACATCAGAACCATGACGATGACACCGGCAAACATCATGATGCTCATAAGTATATTCATGCAGTATGTGAGCATACTCATAAGCTCACCGGTTGTAAGCTCATCCTGAATAATTAAGTGTGCGCCGAACCATGAAATTGCAAGAATACATGCGTAAACCGAACCCATCATGATCGGGAAGGCCTTGACCATCAGGCTCTCAGCCTTCACAAAAATTTTGTAAAGATTCTCATTTGCTTTTTCGAATTTCGTCTTCTCAAAATCCTCACGGACATAGGCCTTTACAACACGGATACCGGAAACATTTTCCTCGACTTCTGCGTTTAAGTCATCGTATCTTTTGAAAACCTGATTGAAAAGTCTCTGCGCCGTTCCCGACAGGAAAAATACAAGCACGGTCAGAATCGCAACAGCAACAAGATAAACGATTGAAAGCCTCGGTGATATTGAAATAGATAATATGAGTGCGACGATCAGCGATGCCGGTGCACGCATGCCCATACGGATCAGCATCTGGAAGGCGTTCTGAAGGTTCGTCACATCAGTAGTCATTCTTGTAATTAGTGATGCGGATGAAAATTTATCGATATTTTTAAAGGAATAGGTCTGAACCTTTTCAAACATTGCAAAACGAAGATTCTTCGCAAAGCCTGCTGATGCGCTTGCTCCGTATTTTCCGCCCATGATTCCGAAGAACAGACCTGCTGCGGCAGCAAGCAGCATCCACGCCCCGACCTTCCAGATCGTGGACATATCCTTTCCATAGATACCCTTATCGATGATCTTCGCCATCAGAAGCGGAATCATCATTTCAACAACGACCTCACCGAGCATCATGATCGGCGTGATAATCGTGTCAAATTTGTATTCTTTAATGTAACCTGCTAATTTCTTTACTGTTGGCATAATTTTCTTTCTACTATATTAATGTGTTCCGTCAAAACCACTTTTCAACTAATGTCACGGATTTCTTAAAATGATTTTTACAATTCTGATATCATATTACTTCTTTGTAATCAAAAATAATTGTAAAATCTGCGCATAAGTTATTTATATATCACTTTTTTCATTATTTATCTACAAAAGACGATGTGAAAAAAATATGAACTGCCCAACAAAAAAATGATATCTGTTAAATTATCTCTTCCAATTCTCCATAAAAATAAATGTGCGACTTTTCATTTGTAAAGTATATCAAAAATTTGAAAAAATTATGTAAATGATGATTTTTTTATATGATTAATGTTATAATGCAGAATGTTTTTCGGTTTTTTACAGAACAAGATAATTTGTAACTATTCTAGTGAAAAGTTCTGTTTAGTTACAATAAGTTAATAGAAAGCGAGCAAAAATGAGACGAACAAAAATCATCTGCACGATCGGACCTGCATCGGACAGCGTTGAAGTCCTGACAGAGCTGATCAAAAACGGCATGAATGTCGCAAGACTGAATTTTTCACACGGCGACCATCCTTCCCATAAGGACAAGTTCAAGAAAATCAGGAAAATTTCAAGAGATCTCGATATGCCTGTTGCTGTCATGCTTGACACAAAGGGACCTGAAATCCGAATCAAAAGTTTCAAAAACGGCCCTATTCAGATGAAGGCAGGCCAGAAGTTCGTTCTCGACTGCGCCGGCTCAGACGGAGATGAAAACGGCATCGGCATCACCTATGCGAACCTCAAGAGTGATGTAAAGCCAGGCATGAACATCCTCCTCGACGATGGTCTTGTCGGCCTCAAGATCGACTCCATCGACGACGACAAAATAAACTGCACTGTCCTTAACGACGGAAAAATGTCAGACCAGAAGTCAGTGAATGTTCCAGGCGGCGAGCTTTCCTTCCCTTATCTTTCAGAACAGGACATCTCAGACCTCGAATTCGGCTGCGAGCTTGGGGTTGATTTTATCGCTGCTTCATTTACAAGAAATGCACAGGATATCAATGACATCAGGGAGCTTCTGAAAAAACACAACAGCAAGGCAAAGATCATCGCAAAAATCGAGAGCACCCAGGGCATCAAGAACATCGACGAAATCATCGATGCCGCTGACGGAATCATGGTTGCCCGTGGTGATATGGGCGTCGAGCTTCCATTCGAAGATGTTCCCGTCATCCAGAAGGAACTCATCAAGAAGACAAATGCCGCAGGAAAATATGTCATTACAGCCACACAGATGCTTGATTCCATGATCAAGAATCCACGTCCTACCAGAGCTGAAATCACAGATGTTGCAAATGCAATCTACGATGGAACGACAGCCACCATGCTTTCAGGCGAGTCAGCATCCGGTGCATACCCGGTTGAATCATTAAAGACTATGGCAATCATTGCAGAGAGAACAGAGCGTGCCATCGATTATGTAAAACGTCTCGGCAAGCTTTCAATCAATTCCGAGTGTGAGCGTGACATCACGACTGCGATTTCTCATGCTACCTGCACGGTCGCTGCAGAAATTAAGGCAGACGGCATCATCACAGTCTCAATGAGCGGCTATACTTGCGAAAGAATTTCAAGATATAAGCCATGCTGCAAGATCATCGGCTGCACAACAGAGCCTATGGTTGCACGTCAGATGACTTTAATGTGGGGCGTCGCACCTCTTCTCATCAGAAAGGAAGATTCTGAGGAGGAGCTCTTCGACGAAGCCGTTTCCTCAGCAAAGGCTGCCGGCCTCATCAAGACAGGCGACAAGGTCGTCCTCACCGCTGGTGTTCCTCTCGGCGTTTCCGGAAATACAAATATGCTCAGAGTCATTGAAGTAGAATAAAAAATCAAATTTTAAATATCAACAAAAGACCGCTGCACAAAACCATGCGGCGGTCTTTTTATCAAGTCATTATACTACGGTAGTGCTCTTTAATATCTTACGGCGATTTTCGATATAATCCTCTGGCTTGCCAGTATATGAGCTAATTTCCTCCTTTTATTAAATTATTTTTTTTAGAATAGCAGAAAGGAAGTTAATAATTCTAAATGAAAAAGTCTTTTATTTTATCAATTGTACTCTGTATTTCTATGCTTACAGGTTGCGGGGCTTCATTTCAAACAAATAATTATGGACAGATTTGAATTTGTATTAGAATCTCTACATCGGTCATTATTTTCCTCTTTTGCAATATATTCTAGTGCTTGTTCTTATATGACATGTATCCTTTTCCTATCCATTCATGGATTTTGTCGAGAGGGATGGACAATTCTTCAGCGACTTCCTGCTCAGTGCAGTCATGCGTGAGAACATACTCTTTTACCTTGCGATACAAAATGTCATCCTTGCAGGAATTGCAGTATTCTTCTTTATATCCCTTCGGAAGAATCCGCCCGCATTTTTTGCACCTTGGCCTTTCCTTTTCTTCCGGAAACAGTTTCTTTGCCATATTCTACCTGTCAATACAATCCATCAATAGCGAAAAAATCTCAGTGCTTGATTCTAATCGGCTGATCGAAGTCGGTATACGGATCATCACTTGCAGACAGAAGAGTCGCGGCCCAGTCATCGAAACCGAATTTCCTGATGTAAGGCGCAATAAAAGAAAGTGGAAGCGTGCGGCAGTTCAGTTTGTCTTCGGAAAGCACGTATTTAAGAAATGCGTTTCTGTCCGCGGGTTCAGGGATTCCCTCAACTCCCTCGAGATCCATCATCCCTGCGCTTTCCTTTGCTTCATCAGCATATTCCGCTGGCACTTCCATCGGCTCTGATTCGTCCCTCTCTATCGTGAGGTAAACTTCGTAGATTTCATCATCCTCAACTCTGAAATGTAGGAAAAGTTCATATTTTCCATTGTAGAGAATTCCATCATAGAGTTCATAATCTGATGGTATATCACGAAATCCTGGAAACGCCGGGTCTGCCGGACCTTCATTCTTCATAAGGTCATTCACCGAATCATAAAATGCATCAATTTCTCCCTTGAGCTTCTCTGCCTCTGGGCAGTCATTCAGCATCTGAAAATGCACGATTTCCGGAAAATGCGGATCATCAAAGGCATTGTCCAGCTTTTTCTCGCGAAGTGATTTTGCCTTGTCGATTGCGTCATTATTAAAAATAATGCCAGATGATGGGACATTATCCTTGTTTGACAATGCATTTTCAGGGTTAATGAGGTCGGCAGGATCTAATTCTTCTTCAGGCTCTTCCGGTGCCTCGACCGTCACAGTCGGATCGTCCTCGTAGCCTTTCATATTAATTTTTCCATCAATATTGAGGACTACGGCCTCCTTCGCCTTCTTAAGGTTCTCTTCCTCGTTCTCGTCCCAGTTTTCGTAATCTATTTTGTCTGACATATTTTTTCTCTATTCTGTAAATTATTTTTATGCATATGGTATTTTACCATCAATATGATGTCAAGGTCAAAAAAGCATTATTGCCTACAAAAACAATAAAGCAGGTATGATCCTGCTTTATCGTAATGGGGTTATTTTGAAAGTATGTATTTATGCTACAGAAAGCACCTTGTAGTCCTTGTCCATAACAGCCTTTGTGAGTGCGCCGTCATCAACATCCTTTGAAAGAGTAACGACAGCCTCGCCCTTCTCGTGGCTTACTTCTGCATTTTCAACTCCGTCAAGAGCCTCAAGTGCTTTCTTTACTGTCATCTCGCAGTGCTCACACATCATGCCTTCAATCTTCATTGTCTTTGTCATTTCTTGGTTCTCCTTTTCTTGATTATTATTTTTAAATGCCGAATTATTTGCATCTGATACTATAGCATTATTAGTTGTTTCTACTTCTTCTGTTTCAGCACCATCAGTAGGAGTCTTTCCATTAATTGCTTCTGCCGAAACAATCCAGTCATCATTATAATCTGCGTTTTTCTTCTTTATTTTCTTGTCATGCCCTGCATTAAATGGTTTGAAAAGATTCAGTCTCAGCGCATTCAGGCAAACGGTAACTGACGAAAAGCTCATCGCAAGCGCACCGACCGCCGGCTTCATCTCGAAGCCTAAGTGGAAAGCAGCCTGGTAAAGCCCCATCGCAAGCGGAATGCAGATGACATTGTAGAAAAATGCCCAGAAAAGATTCTCATGAATATTTCTGATTGTCGCTCTCGAAAGCCTGATCGCTGCCGGCACATCTGTAAGCCTGGACTTCATCAGCACCACATCAGCCGCATCAATTGCAACATCTGTACCTGCACCGATTGCAATGCCGGTATCTGCGAGGGTGAGCGCTGGTGCATCATTGATTCCGTCACCGACCATGGCAACTTTGCCTTTCTTCTGAAGAGACTTGATGATGTCTTCTTTACCGCCTGGCAGAACGCCTGCAATGACTCTGTCGACGCCGGCTTCTTTTCCGACAGTTCTGGCCGTCCGCTCATTGTCGCCGGTAATCATGACGACTTCGATGCCCATATTCTTAAGCTGCTTAATAGCTTCCGGACTTTCTTCCTTGATTGTATCCATCACAGCGATAATGCCTAGAAATTTATCCCCTCTTGCAAAGAATAATACGGTCTTGCCCTTGTCCGAAAGATCGAGGTAGAAATTCTCAGCGTCCTTCGGCAGCTTTACTAAACTTTCAATGTATTCCTTCTTACCGCCATAGACTTCGACACCGTCAATTGTGCCTTTCAGTCCATTTCCGGTGACGGCAGAAAATTCAGAAATTTTGTATGCTAATCTGTCGCCTAGATTTGCATTTTCTCCAAGAATATTATTAGATATTAACGTCGATTTATTCTTATCATCAGCATCTCCAAATCCAGCGTTTATTTCATCTTCAGATTTTTCAGTCGCCTGCTCATCTTCATAGTAGTTTACCACCGCCTTTGCGAGCGGATGTTCGCTTAATTTCTCAAGCGAATAAGCAACTTTCATAAGTTCTTCTCTCGATTCACCTTCTGCCGGAATGATGTCTGTAACTTTTGGCTCGCCATTCGTGATGGTTCCAGTCTTATCAAGTGCAACAATCTCCGTTCTGCCTGCTGATTCAAGTGAAGCTGCCGTCTTGTATAGGATTCCATTTTTTGCACCTAGACCGTTTCCAACCATAATCGCAACCGGTGTTGCAAGGCCGAGCGCACATGGGCATGAAATAACAAGCACGGAAACCGCTCTTGAAAATGCTGTCGGGAAGCCGATTCCTGCGATCACCCAGCCGATCAGTGTCGCAAGCGCCAGAAGAAGTACCGCCGGAACAAATACGCCTGCAACCTTGTCTGCAATCCTTCCAATGGGCGCCTTGGTAGATGCCGCATCAGAAACCATTTCTATAATCTGGGAAAGTGTCGTATCTTCTCCAACTCTTGTCACACGAGCCTTTATGAAGCCTTCAGTATTTACTGTGGCAGCACTAACTGAATCACCAACTGCCTTGTCAACTGGAATGCTTTCGCCAGTCAGTGCACTTTCGTCAACTGCTGTATTTCCCTCTATGATCACGCCATCGACTGGAATATTTTCACCAGGCTTTACGATGAAGATATCGCCTGTTTTGACCTCATCGATTTCGACTTCTTCCTGAATGCCGTTACGCTCGATGACCGCGGTTTTCGGTGCAAGCTTCATAAGGCTTTTCAGCGCATCTGTCGTTCTGCCTTTTGAATAGGATTCAAGCGTCTTTCCAATCGTAATAAGAGTTGGAATCATTGCCGCTGACTCGAAATACATGTATTTCATAGCCATTGTCATGACAGTTTCATGATCGCCATTTCCCATAGCGTATGCCATGATGAAAAGTGCTGCAAGCGAATAGCCGAATGCCGCTGTCGAGCCGATTGCCACGAGCGTGTCCATATTTGCTGCGCCATGGAAGAGACCTTTGTAGCCGTTAATGAAGAAATTCCTATTGATCATCAGGATGATGATCGTGAGGAGCATCTCGAGTATTCCAAGATTCACATGATTTTCAAGGAAAAATGGTACCGGGAAATTCCACATCATATGTCCCATTGAAAAATACATGAGAATCAGAAGAACGATGACCGAAGACACGAGTCTTTTCACCATTTTCGGTGTTTCTTTGTCTTCGAGGGCTTCCTCTTCCATCTTGAGTTTCGCAGATGCAGAAACTTTCGACTCATTTTCGTATGCGCGCTTCTTTGCGCCATAGCCGGCATCTTCGACTGCCTTTACTATATCTTTTTCATCAGCTGTGCCGCTCACTGTCATCGAATTCGTAAGTAAACTTACCGTACAGTTTTCTACGCCCGGCACGCCGCTTACCGCTTTTTCCACATGAGCCTGGCAGGCTGCACAGCTCATGCCAGTCACATCATATTTGTCCATCTATATCACCAAATTTTCCTTTTTCCATACTTATTTGCTACGACATAATATCCAGAATAATTCACCATAATTTGCTTGTGTGATTTTCCAGTTACATCATCAATCGCATTTACATTAAACTAATGCACCTGCTGCTCAACTGCAGCCCTCTGACAGTATCTTTCAAAACCAATGCTTTATTTCATCAGTTTCTGCACAAGCTCCGTTAGCTCATCAATCGTCGCATCATTTCCAGCCCTGATGTCATCTGCCACGCAGTTCTTGATATGCGCAGCAAGTAATGCCTTATTAAAGCTATTCAATGCATTGATGACTGCTGAGCTCTGCATGATCACATCCGGGCAGTAGGCATCATTCTCGATCATTTTCTCCAGCGAACGAACCTGACCTTCCGCTCTTTTAAGCCTGTTCAGAAGAGCTTTCTTCTCCTCATCCGTCCGGATTTTCTTATCATGAATCCCACAGTGCGGACAGGTTCTCTGCTCTTCCTCTATCACATTGTCACCTTTTGCAAAACATTCATCTTTATCAGGAGCTATCTCTGTTTTTTTTATTTTTTTCTCTTTACTCTTTACAGCCATATCATTCTCCATATACCCCACCGGGTATCTCTAACTGTTGCGTAGTATATACCCCTATGGGTATATTGTCAAGTAAAAAATAATCCCTGCATAATTTTATGCAAGGATTAGATTATTATTAATTTACAAAAATTCTTACTGCAGCAGCGTCAGCACGCCCTGGTTCATGGCATTTGCCTGTGCAAGCATCGACTGGCCCGCCTGCTCCAAAATATTATGTTTTGAATAATTCACCATTTCTGTGGACATATCCGAGTCACGAATCCTCGATTCTGCAGACTGTGTATTTTCTGAAATATTGTCATCGATGAGCTTTGCATGCTCGAGCCTGTTCTGGTAGGCGCCAAAGCGAGAGCGCTCTTCGCTGATAGATGAATTATTACAAATGACAACCAATGTTCAAATAAAAGTACAAAAAGTGTACAAAAAAAATCCCTGTCTGGCGATGATGTACTGCCAGTCAGGGATTTTGCCTATTCATGATCAGAAAATATTAATATGCATATGAATATTGGTACTATTGAGTTAATTTTTAAAGTTCTTATGACTGTGTCACTGTGTAGTTTATATTATTTTTCATTTTTTCAATCAACAATAATCCGATATGTGTTCATTTATCCTGTTGTTGACATTGAATTAATATATGTTATCATAGCACAAGTCGCCTGCATTCACAGACGATAATCAGAATTCTGCCAAGTCAAAAATTTTGAGGCGTTAAGATTTTATTTTTGCGCCTTCAAAACGGAAAAATTTGGCTGCAAAAGAATAATACCGCTGTAAACCTAAACATGGCAGCACAATAAGGATGAATATATGGAAAAAGAAAATAAAATGGGCACGATGCCCGAAAAAAGGTTAATCGTTTCAATGTCTGTCCCGATCATGATTTCAATGCTGGTGCAGGCGCTCTACAATATTGTTGATTCCGTCTTCGTTGCAAAAATCAGCGAAAATGCACTGACGGCCGTCACGCTCGCATTTCCAATGCAGAATCTCTTAATTGCAGTCGGCACCGGCACTGGTGTCGGTATGAATGCGCTCCTTTCAAGGTCTCTTGGCGAAAAAGAATTCAAAAATTCCGATGCCGCTGCGAATAACGGCATCTTTCTAGCCATTATTAGCTTTTTAGTTTTTATGGTAATCGGGATTTTCGGCGCCGGTCCGTTTATTGCATCCCAGTCGGATAATCCAGAAATTGTAAAGCTCGGCACAGAATACCTTCAGGTCGTCATGTGTTTTTCGCTCGGGCTGTTCTTCCAGATCTGCTTTGAAAGGCTCCTTCAATCCACCGGACTCACTGTGCTTTCAATGTTTTCGCAGCTGACAGGCGCAATCGTAAATATTATTCTTGATCCGATATTAATTTTCGGTTTACTCGGTGCACCAAAGCTTGGTGTCAGGGGTGCTGCAATCGCAACTGTCATCGGCCAGAGCATTGCCTGCATTGTCGGACTCACATTAAATGTCAAAAAGAATAAAGAGATTAATTTTTCACTAAAGGCTGTATTTTCTCCAAAAGGCAGCATTATCAAGCAGATTTATTTTGTTGGTGTTCCGTCAATCATTATGGTTTCAATTGGTTCTATAATGACCTACCTTATGGATCTGATTCTGATGGGCTTTTCTTCGACGGCAGTTGCCGTTTTCGGCGTTTACTTCAAACTTCAGAGCTTTTTCTTCATGCCGATTTTCGGATTAAATAATGGACTAGTCCCGGTGCTTGCCTATAATTATGGTGCAAAGAAGCGCTCCCGTATTGATAATTCCCTGCATTTTTCCGTGAAGCTTGCTATTGTCATCATGTGCTGCGGCACACTCGTATTTGAACTCATTCCAAAGACGTTATTATCAATGTTTTCAGCTACTGACAATATGGTATCGATCGGTGTCCCGGCACTTAGAATCATTGCTGTGCATTTCCCTGTCGCTGCGATTTCGATTGTCTTAAGTTCGACCTTCATGGCTTTTGCAAAGAGCTATTATTCACTGATTGTTTCTGTAATGCGTCAGATTGGCGTGCTTGTACCGGTAGCATACATACTTGGAAAAATCACTGGAAATGTGAATGCGGTCTGGTGGTGCTTCCCGATTGCAGAAGTAGTCTCGCTGATTGTGACATTATTCTGTTTTAACAGAATAAAAAAGACGGTGCTTGATAAAATATAAAAAACTTCCTGTCGGGTGCTTAAACATCAGACAGGAAGCTTTTTTGCAATAAATATCAATATTTCAGCGGGGCTCCATACCAATATAGCCATAAGATCCGCTCTGCAGGGCTAAATACCAATCCAAATCAGTGGTCTCCGTAATTTTGGCAAAGTTTGGATCATTTCTCATTTCCTTGTAATCCCAGGTAGCCGTATCGTAATTTTCCATATCGATGCCATGTGTATTAAATGCCCCAGGGCTTTCAATCAAATCACAGTTTCCAGATCCGGTATGATATAAAAATAATGCACTTTCGGTATTTTCTTTCTCTGTTGCCACGAGCCTGATTACTTCCTGCCCTCTTCTGATATTGGTGACATTTACTGCGAATCTTGCTTTTGCAACATAACCTGTCACTGACACTGCAACGACAGCAACAAGAGCAACCATAATGGCAATGACTACGATCAGCTCTACCATGGAAAAGCCGGCATTGTCTACCAGTTTTTTCTGCACACTATTCCTCTTCATAATAACCACCCCAAAAATATACAGAAAATATCTGCATCAATATCGTTCTTCAAACCCTGTATTAATATTATTTATGGCTCACACCCTCAAAATAGCCATAGATATCAGAAATCTCACTCACCATTTTCAGCTATATATCTTGCCACATATACCCCGCTTGCTGAAGCATGTGAAAGTGAATGCGTGACGCCCGAACCATCGCCAATTACAAACAGGCCCTTGTGCAGGGTTTCCAGATTCTCATCGAGATCCACCTGCATATTGTAGAACTTGACCTCGACGCCATATAGAAGCGTATCGTCTCCGGCCGTTCCCGGTGCCACTTTATCAAGCGCATATATCATCTCTATTATATCGTCAAGAATTCGTTTTGGCATAACAAGTGAAAGGTCGCCAGGTGTCGCATTCAGTGTCGGAACCATCCATGATTTCTGGATTCGCTTTTCATTCGTTCTCTGACCACGGATCAAATCTCCGAAACGCTGCAGGATGACGCCGCCACCAAGCATATTTGAAAGCCTTGCGATACTTTCACCATATCCATTTGAATCCTTAAAAGGCTCGGTAAAATGTTTTGAAACAAGTAGTGCAAAATTCGTATTTTCCGTCTGCTTTGCAGGATCTTCATAGCTGTGTCCGTTTACCGTGACGATTCCATTCGTATTTTCGTCAACAACGATGCCCTTTGGATTCATGCAGAAGGTCCTGACTCTGTCCTGGTACTGTTTTGTCGTATAGACGATTTTCGATTCATAAAGCTCATCTGTAATCGGTTTGAAAATAAGTGCCGGAAGCTCGACACGCACACCGATATCGACGCGGCTCGAAGATGTCGGAATAGCAAGGTCTGTGCAGACCTGCTCCATCCAGGAAGAGCCGCTTCTTCCTACAGAAATAATGCAGTATTTCCCGGAATATGAGTCATCCTGAGTCTTTATCGCAAAAGTTCCGTCCTCGCCCTTTTCGACTTTCTCGACCTTTGTCAGGAAATGAAAATCGACCTTGTCCTTCAGTTCCTCATAGAGATTCTTCAGAACGACGTAATTGATGTCGGTTCCAAGATGACGGACTGAGGCATTTAATAGATGCAGATTGTTCTCAAGGCATTTTCTCTTGAACGGCGTATTTCCTGTAGAATAAAGCTTCGTGCCCTCGCCGCCATGCGTCATGTTTATCGAATCGACATATTCCATGAG
This sequence comes from uncultured Lachnospiraceae bacterium, assembly GCA_900317755.1. Lineage (GTDB taxonomy): Bacteria > Bacillota > Clostridia > Lachnospirales > Lachnospiraceae > RUG306. The sequence goes on along the minus strand of ONHZ01000061.1, from coordinate 41,775 downwards.
CTCAGTGGCCTTCTGCCTGCCGATGTATTCATAAAGCGTGCCGCCAAAATCATTGGTAATATTATATTTACCATCTGAAAATGCGCCTGCGCCGCCAAAACCAGACATAATCGCGCAGTTCTTGCAGTGAACGCACTGCTTTATTTTGACACCGTCAATCGGGCATTTCCTGTTCGCGAGCTGCTCGCCCTTTTCAAAAACGCCGATTTTTGCATCCGGCATAAGCTTAATCAGCTCGTATGCAGAATAAAGTCCGCCTGGTCCGGCACCGATAATAATCACATCATAATTTTTTCCCATATATTTTGCCCTCTATTATTCCTTATTTTTATACAAAAATAATCTGATTTTTTCTTACAATTTTACACGATCATACTGCTGCGCAGAGATAATCAGCTTAAATATCAGACCTCGCATACTGGTTCTTCATCTGGTTGCTCGTATTATTAAGTACCGTCTTCAGCGTCTTCTCAGCTTCGTCTTTCAGCATGTCAGCAAGCTCCTGATTTACACTTTCAAGATTCTTCTTTGTAGCCTTCTCACTTCCAGCAGCAAAAGCCTTCTCATGACGGTTCATGATCTCCCTGGCCTTTGACTGAACGGCATTATGGTACCTCTCTATAGAGTTCTGCGATTTTGAAAATGAAGCATCAGCCATCGCAGCAATCAGTCGGCTCGTCCAATAGAAGCTTTCCGTAGAAACGTCCTTTTCAGTGGTAGAAAGATAATCCGGTGTTTTATCAATATTCGTGTACTGCGGAATCATCACATTAAATGCATTTGATGCAAATGCCAACCAGAAAATGCTTCTGTATGCTTTCGGAAGGTCGCCTCTGATTTCTGCAAAACCCATGAAATCCGTGCGGTTAATGCCAATCGAGCGGAAAGCACCAGCCATTTCCTTATTTCCATGGGAAAGGTATGGATCAAACGGTGTGCCCTGAAAATGGGAAGAAAGGATATATTTCACATCCTCAGAGGTAATCTTTTTCTCTGGTGTAAGACACCACGGAAGATCATCAGAATCCGGGCGGAATTCTGCATCCGGTCCATCCCAATCAAAAGTATTGGGATTGAAATACCGAAGCATGTACCAGGCTCTCGGCGTATTGTATACATGATCTGCATCATCATGTGTTCCAAATACAAGCCTTGCATTTATCATTTCACCAGAAACAAAAGGGTCATCCTCTGGATCAAAATCGTAATCTTCCGGTAGATCGAAAATCTCATTGAAAAGATTCAGATGATTTTCAGAAATAAATTCCTTAAGATCCTTTGAGCATATAAATTCTTTCTGGACGCCAAATGCGTCTTCCAGGTCGAAATCATCAATGCCCTGCTGGTTTGGCATCACGACATAGCATTCATCGGGCACTCTTCTGGCGATGAAATGATGGCCGCCGATCGTCTCTGCCCACCAGATTTCGTTTTTGTCAGAAAAGGCAATGCCGTTTGACTCATAAGTGCCATATTTCTCGAGAAGCTCGCCAAGCCTTATGACACCCTCTCTTGCCGTCTTTATGTATGGAAGAATCAATGTCACAAGGTCTTCCTCGCCGATTCCGCCAGAAATCTTCGTCACTCCCTCTTCTTTTTCTTCATCAGTCCAGCCTTTAGCCTCGACCATAGGATCTGCGCCAAGAACACGCTCATTTACTGCAATTGTTTCCGTCGCAGTCATCGCAACATCATGCTCGTTTATTCCGCCTGCATCCCAGTTTCCTTCGCCCTTTAAGGCATTTGGGACAGCGGTGTATTTATAACCTTTTGCCGGAATCTCAATTTTGCAGTGCGAAAGAACAGATTCATATTCGGTCTTTCCTTCTTCCGGTTTCTTTACAACGAACTTTTTCGGCGTGAAATTTCCAGCACCAGAATCATCGTTTCTTGCAATCATGGTTGAGCCATTGTAGCTCGCTTTTTTTCCAACTAATATTGTCGTACAGGACATGAAAAAATCCTCCTAAAATTTGCCCGGCAAAAGCATTTCTGCCGCATATTTTTCGATTTCAGTGTGAGCAGTATGCGTTAATATTACGTGCCCACAACATTATTATTTTACCATAATTACGCATATTGGGGGAAAATAATTATTAGATAACAGTTTTCCAGCTCATGCGGCTTTTCATTCGTAATTTACGCTCAGTACAAAAAAAGAGAGCCCGAAGGCTCTCTTAAAAGGAGTTAAGCTCGCAAATCTTCGTTTGCTCGCTATAAAATCGCTGCTATGCAGCTCTTCAGGTACGGGGCGTAAACCCCGCACCTGAAAGCAAGATAACCCACTGCCTAAAGGCAGTTAGTTATCTTGCTGATTTTATATATTACTGTCCTTGGAAAGGATTCTGATTATTTGTATTATTCTGCTCAAATCCAGCACTTACTGCAGAATTCTGCTGTGAAGCCTGATTTGCTGAAGGATCTGTGCCATAAGTCTGAGGCTGATCAGTAAATGGCTGTGAATAATCCTGCTGCGGATTATATCCATTCATGTTCTGGTTTGGGTTGTATCCGCTATTCATATTCTGACCATAGCCACCATTTGAATATCCACCATTTTGGGAAGGTGCATTATTTATTGAATAAACATATGGATTGTTGTTGAAGAGGTCGATGTTCATCTCTCTTGCTTTTTTCACATCAATCGTAAACATAATGAGTCCGACAAGAGGTATGATTGATGAAACAATTGCTAATCCTAAAGCTTCTGATGGCGCTTTCTTTTCAAATGTAGAATATACAAAAATATATACAGGTATCATGTAAAAAATATTTAGAAGGCCGTCCAGGTAAGGTCCTACATTTGGAATAAAATTGATAGCTATGCCGATTGCCCAAAGCCATATAAAAAGAGTTTTGGGTATCCTAAATGTGCCCTTTCCATCATAAACTATTTCATTGGTGTTCTGTGGGCAAGGTACAATATCACATAATGCATAATCTCTTACCGCCGGTATCCATGCCATCCATGCCTTGTCATATCCAAGCATCTGAAACATATGGTACTCTACCAAGGACCCCCAGACATATAGACCAATAGCAACAATAACAATTACTACCATTAAAGCCCCTAGCCCCGTCAGTAACAAATAATAAGAATACATTGTCTTTTCTCCTCTAAACAAAACAACTTGTTAACGCAAACCTATTTGCGAAAAAATATTAACACAAAACATTAAAAATGTATACTCTCCAACAACAAAAATCGGATTGGTACCCTCGCACATATAGTGCTTTTTTTATGGTACCAATCCGGTTCTCTGTACTGGGAGTGTTTGTCCCTTCACGAACAAATCCTCTCTTTCTATGATCTGCTACGGTTTCTGATAAACTCTATGCACATCTTTAATCATTTTCCTTTCCTGGCTCAAACAGCCTCTGTCTATAAAGATTGTATTCTGTTTATCAAGTAACCTGTTTCTTTTTTGATGTTGACTTTACTATACTCCCTTAATGTTTTTTTGTCAATACATTTTTGAAAATTTCACAATAAACTTTTAACTCTTAAAAAGTTTTCTGTCAATTTTGCACAAAATAATTTTACAATTTTTATCACTTTGTCATAGTAAAACGTTACCAAAATAGGCTAATACAGGCATTTTCCCATACGATTAGGCAACGCGATTATGTATTTTCCACAATTCTGTGTGTCAACTATGCTATTTTTACGCCTTGATCTGACTAAGCACTTCCCCAATCTTTGCATGAATCACGAGATTAGCTCTCCTGTCGGCAGCCGTCACATCACGATTGATGAGAACCAGCTTGTTCCCACGATAATAATCAATAAGTCCTGCTGCAGGGTAAACGACAAGAGATGTTCCGCCAATGATCAGCATATCTGCCTTTTCAATTGCACGGACTGCCCCCTCAACCGTCGCCGTATCAAGGCCTTCTTCATAAAGCACTACATCAGGCTTGATATCTCCTCCGCAGGCATCACATTTCGGAATCTTGTCGCCATCGTGCTTTGCCTTCAGCATGTAATCAAGATCGAAAGCCTTTCCACATTCCATGCAGTAATTTCTCATTACTGTTCCGTGGAGCTCGTATACTGCCTTTGAACCAGCCTTCTGATGAAGTCCGTCGATGTTCTGTGTGACGATCGCCTTAAGCTTCCCTTTCTCTTCCATCTCAGCAAGCTTTTTGTGCGCAGTATTTGGCTCGATTCCCTCTACCAGGAGCTTTTCGTAGTAGAATTTATAGAATTCCTCCCTGTGCGTCATGAAAAAAGAGTGCGAAAGCATGGTTTCCGGCGGATAATCAAACTTCTGATGATAAAGCCCATCCTCGCTCCTGAAATCCGGCACGCCGGACTCTGTTGATACGCCCGCCCCTCCGAAAAATACGACATTTTCAGAAGAATCATACATTTCCTGCAGCTTAGCAATTTCTTCATCTAATTCTGACATAGCGGCTCCTCTCTTTATTATTAAAACATCTACAATTTATACGTTCAAATCAATATTTTCTATATTTTATCACAAATTCGCTCCCATTCTCATTCCAATCCACAGAAATAGTTCCATTATCTTTTTCAACAATGGATTTCATAAGATTTTCCACCTTAAGTATTTCCATATTACTGACCTTTCATAGAATTACTATTTTCATGATCTGCATTATATAAAAGGGAAGTTACTTTGATTCAGATTGATAATCTCTTTTTAACTTTCAATAGATTTTTATATTGTGAATAGGAGATATCGCATTATTTATAGCACTTCATAAATAATTTCATACATAAAAAAAGTGCCACAAGGATTTTGATGTACCTTCGTGACACTCTAAGTAAAAAACAATACTGCAATAATCCTTAGTTCTGCCAGTTAATATCCTGCCCCTTTATAAGGTCATAAGCCTTGATTTCCGTTCCGTCAAGATTTTCATTATGCATGTTCACGGCATTGATCCTGCTGTTCTCGTAGGTCGTGTAGTAGTAAATTCCCTTATCCTGGTTGCAGCAGCTTGAATAAATCGTAATCTCGTACTTGTCTTCACCTAGCTTGCATAAGCCTCTCTGCTGCTCAACGCTTCCTAAGATATGGAAGAACTGGCTCACGCTTGATGACTCATCCTCGCCAGACTTTGAATTCATTCTCGTAAATGCGACCTTTGCAAAACGAGAGGCACTTGAGAGGTCACCTGGAAGTCCCATACCACCCATGCCTCTTGAATATGCATGAAGGTCAAGACCGTCTGCGAAACGGCAGTCGCCCTGCTCTACCGTAATGTTTCGATAATTTGAAAGCATCATAAGCTGCATGTCAAATGTCGGATTATTTGTAAGGACACCGACCGGATCATCGTAAATATGAAGACCTGTCTTCGTCTGCTCGACTACGATCTGCTTTTCCTTGTCAGAAATCATCCAATGCAGCGGATTTGGAGGAAGCTCTTTAGCGAAGGCGACATTTGTAATATTGACATTCTCTAATTTTTCCTTGGCTTCATCTACCGTCGTGCAGTCTGAAAGAATATATGGAATGAGCTCGAATGAAGCGATATTCGTTTTATCTGCGGCAGGTTCTCTGAAGTCGCAGTTATCGGGGAAATTAAGTCCTGCCATGCCAAGTCCCGACTCATTGATCGCATCATAGAATAATGGATAGCCGCCTGCCACGAAAGCCATGCCAATCATCGCCTCGTGCTTTTCTATTCTTTCGCCATTTCTTAATTCAAAACAGAAATTCCTCGGAACTACCGTCACCTGCTCATGGTAGCTGTACTCAAGATCTAAGTTTCTTCCAAAATAATGGTCACGACTTACATACGTCGCCGCAGTGCACATAAAATCTACCTCTTTTCAATCTAAGCAATAAATAGTTTCCAAAAATACATCAAATTTGCACCATAATAATTGGTTTTGCAAACAATCGTCATTATAGCATTATCATGATATGATGAATGAAAAATTTTTGAAAATTTAATCAATTAAAGACGATAATGCAACGTAAAATTTTGAGTCGCATTATCGTCTTTCTTTACAGTACGTTTATTGCAGAAATAGGAATAAAAAAATTCTCATTTGCAATTACTCTTAGTAAGTTTTATAATAATTAAATAATTTTATAGAGTTTTAGTAACTTTTATAAAATATCATAGTTTTAGTAAATTTTATAAATTTTTATATTTTGAGGTAATACATGAAAAGCGATAATCCATTTTCACTTACTTTCGGAATGCTGCCATATAAGGTAATCAGCCGTTATGAAGAAAAAAATAACGTGGTAAGTACTTTTAATGCCCAAAATGCAGTAAGCCATGTATTCTTAATTGAAGGAATCAGAGGAAGCGGGAAGACTGTACTTATGACTTCTATCTCAGACGAACTCTGCGTAAACAAGGACTGGATTGGCGTTGATCTAAATCCTGCTGTAGACCTCCTTGATAATCTTGCTGAATGCCTGGTAAATTCCATGAACATATTTCCTGATATCCTTGGCAATGGTTTTTCAATCTCTGCTATGGGCTTTGGTATAGGAGTCAATGGCTCTGACAAAAAAAGCTCCATTGGAATTATCGAAGAAATCCTAGAAAGACTCAAAAAGAAAGGAAAGAAACTCATTATTACCATAGATGAAGTAACCCCCAGCCAGAATATGCGGGTTTTTGCTAGCCAGTTTCAGATTTTCCTTAGAAAGAAATACCCTGTTTTCCTACTGATGACCGGTCTTTATGAAAATATCTATAATATTCAGAATGATTCTTCGCTTACCTTCCTACTTCGGGCGCCAAAAATAAAGCTTGGTGCTTTAAGCCTTATGCAGATTGCAAGGGAATATGAAGATATTTTCTCTATAGATATTGAAGAAGCTTCCCTTATGGCAAGAGAAACCAAAGGCTACGCTTTTGCATTTCAGGCCTTTGGCATGCTCTTATGGGAATATGGAGTTACCGATTTCACAAATAACAAAAAATTATTTTCTGAATATGAAGCTCTTTTGGATGACTTTGCTTACAAAAAAATCTGGACAGAGCTTACAAAAAAAGAACAGAATATTGTCCTGTCCATAGAAGATAATAGAAGCATGAAGGCTTCTGAAATCTGTTCTGCAATTGGAATGTCAAACAGCCTTTTTTCACAGTACAGAAAAAAACTTATTGACAAGGGAATTCTCTCAAGCCCATCATATGGGTATGTGGAACTCACCCTGCCAAGATTACATAAGATTTGCAGGTATTATGAATAATAACACCCATTGCAGAAAAAGGAATAAAAATAGCAGCATATAGTGATGCTGCCAGCTTCAAGTTCATACTGTAGTACTTCACATTTTTCTTTCAATATACATAATCAAAAACCTTCGTCTACATTTTCCTTAGTGAATATTCTTGATTATTATACATTTTCATTAGCGAATAATAAAGCATTATTTACATTTTTATTAGCGAATATTAACGCTTATGAAAAGTCTGCAGGCTGTATGTGACCATTTAATAGAAGATCTTTTCAGAATAAGACCTTTATTTCTTCAAATCAGACTTGACTGATTGTCATAATATTGTTTTTATATCATAAAACATGATTATTGAAACAACTCCTCAAGCGTGATTACCTTTACAAAATCTCCGCTATATTCATTATATTTAAGACCAAATGTAGTAATTAATATACTATGCAAAGCCTTCTTCCTGGAAATTTTATCTCTTAGCAATGCCGCTCTGTTTCTTAACACCCGATCGTAACTTTTTGTTACAACAAAATCTTCTGAAGAATACTTGATTTCACACATATCAACGATATTATCATTCCTGTCTATCACCATATCAATTTGTGTTCCATCTGACTCTTCATTGTCATTTTTTATAGACCATGATGACTCTCTAGTAGCAACACCAGATATTCCCAATGCATTTTTTATTTCTCTAATATGCTGAAAACATACATTTTCAAATGCAAGCCCCCGCCAGCTTACAACTGCAGGTGAATCCAGATTGTGTTCATAAAATTGCTCATCTGAAATATTTCTATCATAAACAAATTTTAAATAAAAAAGACAGAATGGATCTATAAGTTTGTATTTCATGTCCCTTTTTCCAGATTGAAATGGCTGATATTTGGTAGCAAATCCACTGGTAATAAGAGCATTAAGATACCCTGTAAGATTTGATCCTGACGATATTTTACTTTCTTTCGATATTTCCTCCCTAGTCAGACCAATACGCTTTTTTCCTATTGTTTGCACCAGATGCATCATAGTGTCTGGGTTGCTAAAAACAGATGCAAAAAGCCTGTCGAACTCATTTCGTAAAACCGCACCCTTTTTGAACAGAATATTGTCCACATTTTCAGCTAGGCTTAAGCCCTTCTCAAAATATTTTAAGTAATATGGTACTCCTCCAAATATCATATAACTTTGAGCAATGTCATAGTCAGATAAAATAATTCCCCTTTCATTAAAGTATGACTTGGTTTCACCCAAAGTAAAAGGAAAAAGTTCTATTTCGTATGTCACCCTTCCATATAACCCACCATGGTTATTTATTAGTTTGTCCAAGATCCACGAATTTGCACTTCCGCATACAATCACCATCAAATTATGTCTATGGCATGCATAGGTATTCCAGAAGCCTTCAAATGCAGTAATAAATCCTGATCTTTTTGTATCCATCCACGGTAGTTCATCTAGAAATACCAGCTGTCTGCTGCCATCATCTTTTTCCTTCAAAAGCATTTCAAGCATAAAAAATGCCTCAAGCCAGTCCTTTGGCTTGGCCTGTGCTTTCATTCCATGCATCACAAGCGAATAATAAAAATGCTCAAGCTGTTTCTTCATACTATTTCCGCCTTCTTCAATAGGAGAAAGTCCGGCATGATGAAAAGTAATCCTATCTCCGAAAGTTTCATCTACTAAATAGGTCTTCCCTATTCTCCTTCTTCCATAGATAGCTACAAGCTCCGCAGAACCTGAATTGTATAAAGCATTTAAAGTTTTCTCTTCCTTTTCCCTGCCAATCATATTTTCACAGCTTTCCAATATTATTAATTCTGGGTGAAAATAAATGTATTATGGTCTTATAATCACCCAGAATCTAGAATTACTTCTTATTACTGGGTAATTATAATTACATTTGCTGAATTAGTCAATGATATTATTATTTTATTTTTATCCGTTTTTATAATAGTGGGTAAATATAATGCGATTTATAGATTAAAATTACCCAGAATTGAAGTTTTTATATTAATTCTGGGTAATTATATCTTTATTTCATTAATTGTTTGTATTTTTCTAAATAAATTATTTTAAAAAATCAGGTCAGACATTACTGCCTGACCTGATCATTATTTTATATTATTCTATTGAAGAATCAAAGCTTTGGGCCTGCTGCTACGAGAGCCTTGCCTGCTTCGTTGCCTTCATACTTCTTGAAGTTCTTGATGAATCTTCCGGCAAGATCCTTAGCCTTCTCATCCCACTCAGAAGCACTTGCATAAGTGTCTCTAGGATCAAGGATTGCAGGATCAACGCCAGGAAGCTCTGTAGGAACCTCGAAATCGAAGTAAGGGATCTTCTTTGTAGGAGCCTTTGCAACATCACCGTTCTGGATTGCTGTGATGATTCCACGGGTATCCTTAATAGAAATTCTCTTGCCTGTGCCGTTCCAGCCTGTGTTTACGAGGTAAGCCTTTGCGCCGTTCTTCTCCATTCTCTTTACGAGCTCTTCAGCATACTTTGTAGGATGAAGCTCAAGGAAAGCCTGACCGAAGCAAGCTGAAAATGTAGGCGTAGGCTCTGTAATACCACGCTCAGTACCAGCAAGCTTTGCTGTGAAGCCTGAAAGGAAGTAATACTTTGTCTGCTCAGCTGTAAGGATGGATACAGGAGGAAGTACGCCGAAGGCATCAGCTGAAAGGAAGATAACGTTGTCAGCTGCAGGACCTGCAGATACAGGATTTACCTTGAGTACATTGCTCTCGATATGCTCGATTGGATATGAAACACGAGTATTCTCTGTAACAGTTCTGTCTGTGAAATCAACCTTGCCTGTTGCGTCATCAACAGTAACGTTCTCAAGAAGAGCGTTTCTTCTGATTGCGCCATAGATATCTGGCTCAGCGTCCTTGTCAAGGTCGATAACCTTTGCATAACAGCCGCCTTCAAGATTGAATACGCCTGAGTCGTCCCAGCCGTGTTCATCATCACCGATGAGGAGACGCTTAGGATCTGTAGAAAGTGTCGTCTTACCTGTTCCTGAAAGACCGAAGAATACGCAGGTATGCTTGCCTTCAAGATCAGTATTTGCTGATGAATGCATGGAAGCGATGCCCTTGAGAGGAAGGTAATAGTTCATCATTGAGAACATACCCTTCTTCATCTCGCCGCCGTACCATGTATTGATGATCACCTGCTCATGGCTTGTGATGTTGAATACGACTGCTGTCTCTGAATGAAGGCCAAGCTCTTTCCAGTTCTCAACCTTTGCATGTGATGCGTTGTAAACAACGAAATCAGGCTTGAAGTTTGCCTGCTCCTCAGCTGTAGGACGGATGAACATGTTCTTTACGAAATGTGCCTGCCATGCAACTTCCATGATGAAACGGACTGCCATTCTGGTATCCTTGTTTGCGCCACAGAAACCATCGATGACATAAAGCTTCTTATTTGAAAGCTCCTTCTTTGCGATGTCCTTTACTGCTGCCCAGGCTTCTTCGCTTGCTGGATGGTTGTCGTTGTGGTACTCTTCTGAATCCCACCAAACAGTGTCCTTGGAATTCTCATCCATAACGATGAACTTGTCTTTAGGAGAACGTCCTGTGTAAACACCTGTGAATACATCAACTGCGCCAAGCTCAGTCTCGTGACCTTTCTCATAGCCTTCAAGCTCTGGCTTTGTCTCCTCTGCGAAGAGCTCTTCATAAGAAGGATTGTAGACAATTTCAGGAGTTCCTGTGATGCCGTACTGAGTTAAATCAACATTTGCCATGAAGTTAACCTCTTTTCTAGAAAATCTACTGTTTGTGCCAAAACGCATTGCCTTTTTCATCGGCTGCACGCTATTGTGCGGCTGATTCTAAGAGCGATACGCCCGCACTCTCAAAACCGTGCACTATCTTACAACATTGTCTCAAATTTAACAATATCAATATTGATGTTTTTATGAAAAATTTACGAATTTTCCTATAAAAAAATGCTAGAAAATAAAAAAAATCCGGTTCAGAAGAACCGAATTGCTTATCATTATCATATTTTACATGTCACTTCTTTTCAAAGTGCTGGTAGTCGACCGGGTTTGTCCAGTCGCCTCCCCACTTGAAACCGTATTTTTCGAAGACACTTTCGCATGAATCTCCCTTAAGGATAATATGTGGAAGTTCTGATGCCCTGTCAAAATATGGAGTCGAAGCATCTATGTCGCAGTGCTGCACTCCATTTTCTGTGATAATATATGGGTTTTCCAGAGGATTTATGTCGATTGCTTTGCCTAGCGCATGATTTGAAAGCTTCTTTCCGCTCGTCGTCATTCGATAATTAAACGCTGATGTATTGTCGGCTGCCTGCGAAGCGATATCGGTGCTTGCGCCATCACCAGTCCAGTAATTATCCACCAATTCAACTGAATGAATCTGGTATTTTTCATCATATAATTCCTTAAATACTGATAATGTACTGTCTGCTATGGACCTATTTACAATTATTTCCCCTACCTTTATCTGGTTGCTGAAATCATAATATAATATTTTAAGATACCTTAAATCGCAGAGGGAAATATTCTTATTCTGGCGGTAGGATTTTCCATTTATTCTATTATATATGTCATCGCCTTCATGTATTTCGTAGGTTTTGAAATAGGATGATGAATCAGAAATTGAAGCTTCGTCAATTATGGTACCGGGCTGAAGAGTATCTATTAACTCTATTGAAGTTGAGACAGTGTTTTCCGCAGCTTCACTCGCATTGGTATTTTCTGAGCCAGAATTTTCGCCACTCCGAGTTCGAGTGCCACTACTATTTTTTTCTGATCTAATTTGCCCTGTGGAAGCTGATGAACTTTCAACATTTTCTGCTCCAGAAATCTCTGCACCACTTATATTGTCAGTAATATTTCCAGAGCCAGAAACATTTTTAATCTGCTCATCAGCTTTAACGCTACTTGATGAAACAGTGTTGCCTTCTACGTTTGCAGAATCTGCGTGTTTTTTCTCATTTGATTTATTTATTGCCAATGCAAATGTAACAACAACGGCCGCTGCAATAATAATTAATATTAAGACTAATTTCTTATGATTAAACATAAATCCTACCGTGTAAAAATCTAATCACTCTTCATCAAGCAATGCGGCATATATGTCTCTTTTACTTACGCCCCTGTCCTTTGCGGCTTCTTTCATCGCATCTTTTTTAGACATGCCTTTTGCCATGTACATTTCGACATGATCCTTGATGGACATGTCCTCCCATTTTGCCTTCTGCTCTTCTTCACATTCCTCTTTGCTCTTACCAGCAATTACAAGAACATATTCGCCACGAGGGGAGTGCTTTTCCGATAGAGTATTTTCTATAACAATCGTATCTTTTTCATTTATGTTTTCGGCATTACTACCCTCTTCATTATTCCTAGAATCAGAGAATACAGCGTTTATTTCACTATTTTCTCCAATGAAATATTCCACCGCTTTTCCAATTGTAAAGCGGATTTTTTCTTCGAATTTCTTCGTAAGTTCACGGCAAAGAGTAATAGAACGTTCATCACCCAAAACTTTCTGAAGCTCTTTCAGTGTTTCAATCAAATGATGCGGTGCCTCATATATTACTATAGTTCTGGTCTCATTTTTTATTTCTGAAAGGACCCTTTCCCTTTCCTTTTTCTCTTTTGGAAGGAAGGCTTCGAATGCGATTCGCCTGCAATTCTGACCAGAAGAAACGGCAGCATTTACAAATGCTGCAGGTCCTGGTATTGAGAATACTTCAATATTATTTTCATATGCCATCTTCACAAGTTCTTCGCCCGGATCAGAAATTCCAGGAGTACCTGCATCTGTGATGACAGCAATGTTTTTCCCATTCAAAAGAAGGCCAATTAATTCTTCGCCTTTTTCAATTTTATTGAATTCGTGGTAGCTAGTGGTCGTCGTTTTGATTTCAAAATGCATGAGAAGAGGCTTCGAAGTCCTTGTGTCTTCGCAGGCAATCAGATCCACTTCCTTCAGTATCCGAATCGCCCGAAAGCTCATGTCTTCTAAATTTCCAATCGGCGTCGCCACCAGATATAAAGTGCCTGACATAATATTTTTCTCGATATATAACCTGTTTAATTTTTTAACTATTATGAACTCGATGTGCGATGTTTTTTAGATGAATCAGTAAATTATACTATAGAAAAAATCGCTTTTATTAAAAGGAATAAATTTCTTTAATTTCCCTGGTATATACTCCCTCAGCCTCATACACAATCAGTGGCTTTTCGTTTTTGAGTTCCACGCCTGCACCCCGTATTCCTTCAACCAGCACCATGTTCGGTTCAGAATCTATAGTCGGATAGACAAGCCTCATCCTTTTCGGTTCAAGCGAATATTTTCTCATTGATGAAAAAATGTCAACAAGTCTGAATGGCCTGTGCACAAAAAAGCAGTGTCCCTTTGGAACTAGAAGTGCTGAAGCAGTTTTGCAGACATCATCAAAGATGCATTTTATTTCATGGCGCGCAATCGCCTTTGCACTGTCAGGATTCTGGAGTCCATGCCCACCTGTCATATATGGAGGATTAGAAACAACGCATTCAAAAGAGGAATGGCCTAAAATTTCCGCCGATTCTTTTAAGTCCTGGCAAAAAATATGCACCCTGTCAGAGAGATCATTCATAGAAACACTGCGGGAAGCCATGTCTGCCATCTCTTCCTGAATCTCGATTCCAATAATATTTGAAGCTGACGTTTTTGCCGAAAGTAACAGTGGCAGGATTCCATTTCCGGTGCCTAAATCAACGATGTTTTTTGCTGTATTACCAATTGATTCCGCAGCAAAATATGAGAGTAGGACAGCGTCCATTCCAAAGCAGAATTTTTTCGGATTCTGTATAATTTTAAGCCCATTTCTCTCAAGATCGTCTATTCGTTCTTCAGATTTGACATTTACTATTTCCACAAGATTTCTATAAAATAAAAAATAGCATTAATTAAAACTGCGCATAAATAAAATTCGATGGCTCATATGCTGGTCCATAAATACCAAATATTATTATGCTAAACAACCCTACAAAGTAAATAAAGTACCTGAAAACAATATCCTGCTTCATTAGTAATACCCTAAAATTGCAGCATCCTTATCCTTTATTGTCATGAAATTTTCGGTATAAGTCATCCTCTTCCCCATACTTCACGCGGTTTGGATACTTCTTATATTCATCCTTCTTAGGTCTGCCCTTGTAGTTATTTTTATTATTCTTTTTCCCTTTATAATTTTTATTATTATTCGGCTTCTTATTATAATCTTTCTGCTTTCCGCCTTTATTTCCATTATAAGTTTTTTTCTTGTAGTTTCCCTTATAATCTTTCTTATTGTTTGAAGATTTATGCCACTCCTGTTTTTTCTCCGTGGCCTTTTCTTCTATGAAAATTTCCTCTGTTTCTTCTATTTCAATGTCCTCTTCCTCGTCAAGAACTGTATCATTTTCATCAGATACGATTTCTTCTTCCTCCTCTTCTTCAAGGACATCTAGCTCTTTCTCTTCATCCGGAGTTATTTTTTCTTCAAATACAGGTGCTTCTTCAGGTGCTTCTTCCTGCGGCTCCAAAGATACATCCTTTACTTCAGGCTTTGGGGACTTGTCGGAATTCCTACCTCTTGTATTCTTGAATTTGAGGTCAGCAACATCATATTCCTTGAGTTCCCTCACATCATTTTCTTCAAAGAGAACAAGAACCTTCTGCTTTAAGATGTTCATATTTCTGACTGTTCCGACCTTGCCATCTGGCGTCTCGACTGTTGCACCCTGTCTCGGCATTGTAGAATTCAGATGCTCATAAGTCTCTTCCTCATTTGCGAGGCAGCACATTAGTCTTCCACAGATGCCGCTGATCTTCGTAGGATTAAGCGAAAGATTCTGCTCCTTTGCCATCTTTACGGAAACTGGTCCGAAGGAACGAAGATATGTCCGGCAGCAGACTTCCCTGCCGCAGATACCGATTCCGCCAAGGACCTTCGTCTCATCACGAACGCCGATCTGACGAAGCTCGATTCTCGTATGGAAGGTCGAAGCGAGATCCTTTAGAAGCTCTCTGAAGTCAACTCGTCCGTCAGCTGTGAAATAAAAAATCAGCTTATTTCTTTCAAAAGTATATTCAGCCTGAACAAGCTTCATCTCAAGGCCGTGATTCTTTATTTTTTCACGGCAGATAAGGTACGCTTCTCTTTCCTTGTTCCGGTTTTCGGCTTCCTGGTTTAGATCCGATTCATTAGCGATACGGATGATAGGTGTAAACTGTTTCTCGCCAATCTGCTCGTCAGTATATTCGAGCACCGGAGTTTTTGCCGTACCAAGCTCTATGCCGCGGCTTGTTTCTACAATAACCTTGTCTCCTATATTAATATTGAATTCGCCGGGCTCAAAAAAGTAACTCCTTCCGGCGTTCTTAAAACCAACTCCAACTAACTTTGTCATAAGCTCTCCTGTCTATTCAGGTATTTTATTTCATCAGGCACTACCGGAGTGGAAGCACCTGTATATTTCATTAATTATTTCTTATGCTATTATGTTTACATTATTTCCTGAGTTCAAGAAATAATTCCGTAAATACCAGATCCGCCCTGACATTATGCGATAATCTCTGCTCTGCTGAATCAATCGCCATAAGCTTATGATTCAATGTCTCAAGAGAATCGCTTCCAGCCTGCTTTCTTATTTCAAAATTCTCATCTGAAAAGCAGAGCGCCTTCTCGTCTCCGGTTGTCTTGTAAACAAGCACGTCCCGTAAATACAATCTGCAGAGACTTAAAAATTCCGGCAGCGTTTCTTTATCTTTTATGATCTCATTTATCCTGTCAAGATAATCAAAATACTTAATCGTCCTCGCCTTTGTCATCAGGTTCACGACATTCTCACGCCGCTCCTTGAATTCCGGGTCCATATAGGCCTTTTCGGCTTTTCCAATATTCCCCTGCGAAAATGCTGCATAGACTTTAGCCATGTAGTCAGCAATTTCGTATTTCTTCATAAGATATTTTTCAATCGTACTCTCAGGCAGGGGCTTTAAATTCAGCCTGACGCATCTTGAAAGAATTGTCGGCAGGAACTTGTCCGCATTTGCTGTCAGAAGTAATATTATCGCATATTCTGGTGGGTTTTCAATGGTTTTTAAAAGCGCATTCTGTGCTTCCTCTGTCATGAGCTCGGCTTCATCAACAATATAAAGCTTTTTCTCGCTCTCGTATGGCTTGATGTCAATTGTATCATTTAGCTGGGTTCTGATATCATCGACTGAAAGCACCGTCTTCTCATGTGTGACAAAGGTAATATCCGGATGGTTTCCGTGCTCAAGTTTTTTGCAGGAAGCGCACTCGCCGCAGGAATCATCTGCACCTCTATTGATACAGAGCACGTAGGCCGCAAAAGCCTGGGCTAATGCCTTTTTTCCCATGCCCTCTTCACCGTTCATGATGTAGGCATGAGAAATATGGCTGTTTTTTACAGCTCTTATGAAATGGTCTTTTATATCATCCTGTCCAATAATATCAGAAAACCTCATGTCGAAATATCTAACAGCAGTCCCCGGATTTCATCGATTTTTGCGAGGATTGCAAGATGGTCCTTTTCTTCCTTTAATAATTCTTCTGCAAGGTCGTCTAAGTCCTTGTCGACTAAACGGATAATTCCATATACCCTGTGACGGCCTTTTCTGTCAAGAAAATTCTCACGTGAGAATTTGTGCGAGCGATTCACAACCTCATTAATAAATGCCTTTACATAGGAGCGGTATCTCTGCATATCCTGAATGTCGGCGTGCTTTGCAATCCGCCTGCCTTCCTCATCGATCTGTCCCATCAAAGAGGTAAGCTTTTCCTGCAGCTCAACATCCTCTATTTTGCTTGCAAGCGTGAATTTAAAATCGCCTTCCGTGCTCTTCGCTTTCTCGGGCGATGCAGTAGTATTTATGGAATTAATATTATTTATGTTATTTATATTTTCCACAAATTTACCTCTTTGTCACATTTTAATATGCATATTATTCAATGTTTATCAAATGCCATTTCTTGCTTGTAAATGAATTTCGTAAAATATATCTATTGTAATGCAAACGAGCAGTGTTAATGCATTATGCTATCATAATTTCTCTAGCGATAAGATATAGCTGGAAATCGTTTCAACCGTTTCCGTAAGCGTTCTGTTTTCAAAAACCCTGTCCACTTTTGCCGCCTCGAGATTCTCTTTCGAAAAATCCTTATTGTCAGCAAGGAATCGCCTGCACATTTCTTCATACTGTGGCTTCTCCTGAGACATTTCACGCCTGAGTGCTCTTTTCAGCCTCTCGCCGTCATCTACTTCAATATATATCGGTAAAACGCAATCTTTTTTCCAGTAATCTCGGATTTTAGCAAACTGATCAAGCGTTGTGATGATGACATAATTTCCGTCTTTTTCAACCTGCCCATCATCGACGGTAAAATAATACCAGTCTCCTAAAATCGTATGATAGACTCTCTTTTCTACTAAGCGGCTCTGCTTTTCAAAAGCATCCATCTCATCCTTCGTCCTGAAGAAATACTGAACGCCTTCCTTTTCGCCATCCCGCATCGGCCTCGTGGTATATGTAATTATTTTTTTCAGGGCAAGCTTTTTATCCTTCAGAAGTTTCCGATATATGGTATCCTTCCCGGATGAGCTTTTTCCCATAATACAAAAAATCTTTGCCACTATTTAAGCCTCATCATCTATCTGTCCAATTATTTCTGCACCGCTTTTCTTTGCAGCCTCTATGTATTTTACCATATCTTCCGTAATTTTCAGACCTGGAAATATAAAAGGTACTCCCGGAGGATATATTTTGACAAAGCCTGCTGCCACCTTTCCAATGCTGCGGTCATCGCTCACTTTGCTTCTATTCGCAAAATAATACGAGCTAAAATCATATAATACGTCAATTTTTCCATCAAGCATTTCAAAATCCGGAAGCATAGATGTATTTTCTGCCACTTGTTTCTTCTTATAGCGTTTATTTAATTCAACAAGCGCATTTTTTAGCCGTCTAAATCCTTCATCTGTGTCCATGATTGAGGTCATCGCAAGACAGTAATTTTCTGATGCTTCCTCAAGTTCAAGATGATATTTTCGCCTCAAAATATCCATGATTTCGTATCCAGAGACGCCATTACCCGCCAATATCACGATTTTTGAAGGATCCCGTTTTTCTGACGTTAATACCTTGGGAAAATCAAACTTTGCCGTTTCCTTATAAAATTTTTTCAGCCTATTCTCATATTTAGCATAGGCAATTTTGCCCTTTTTCTCCAGAAACTCCGTACAGTTTGAGATAGATGCCATCATAATATAAGAAGGCGAACTGGTCTCGAAAATATCTATCGCATCATCTGTTTTCTGAACGATTTCTTTTGGCAGAGCATCTGAAAACAAGATTTCAGCTGTGCCTGTAAGAGCCGGTAACGTCTTATGAAGACTCGAAACCGCAATATCCGCACCATCATCAATCGGATGATGAGGAAATCTTATTTCTATTGCATTTGAAACCCTGCCTCTCTGACGGCTCAAATTTTTTGAATTTAATTTATTGTTTGATGCAAAATTGTTAATAGATTCTTCTTTATCCTGATTATTTGATGTTTCTGTATTTTCAAATTCTGGTTCAGAGAAAAGGATGCTCTTCATCAGGTGCGCCCCATGTGCCGCATCAACCAAAAGCAGCGCCTTATTTTCATGAACTATCTCTGATATTGCATGAATATCAGATTTCATTCCCTCATAAGTCGGATCTGTGATGATGACTTCCTTTATATCAGGATCTTCTTCAAATGCTTTTTTCACATTTTCTACAAATACAACTCCGCTTCTTTCCGGGTAGAGAAATTTCACCTTTGCGTGAGAGAGAAGTGCAGCATGATACACGCTCATATGACAATTCCTCGCCAAAAGAATAATATCACCAGGGTGCAAAGTTGCAAATACCGCTGCAAGAATTCCTGTGGTAGATCCACCGACAAGCATCCTTACATTTTTTATTCCATAAAGGGCTGCCAGCTGCTCATTTATTTCTTTTAATATTCCGGTCGTATGATGCAGATTGTCAAAGCCATCAATCTCTGTAATATCGAGTTTTTCAGGATACCATTGTTTTTCCTGACGTCCATCAATAATATTATTTTCTTCATCACCCAGAATTTCGCTTCGTAAATCCTGCCTCTTATGTCCTGGCATATGAAAAGGGTAGACATCGCTCTCTGAAAGTTTATTCAGTTTTTCATACAAATCTTCACTCATCAGGCAAGATATCTCCCAAGCTCAGGCATCCAGTCACCAGTATACAGTTCATTTGCAATAAGCCTCTCCCATACAGGGTCAAGAAAATCTACAACCCTGCCTATTACTTTCTCCCATTCTACTTTTTCACTTTTCTGTTTTTCGTACTTCTTCCACTTTTTCATCAGGTTCTTATTACTTTTATATGAACGAATCAGATTCATCCTGCTCTCTAAAACTAATATCTTTTTTTCTTCAAGAACCTTAGTAAGGCGAAGCGAAAGCTTCATACCATCAATTGAATATTTTCCGGTAAGGAAAAAAATCTCATCATAGGTTTCCATGTCATACATGAGCTCTAGTTTAAGCATTATTTTTGCAATGTCTTCTGAAAGAATACATTCTACTGGAAAAGTATGAACCGGCACCGTTTCTCCGCCTTCAGAAATCAGTGCAAAATCGGTCTTCTCAGAATCACTTTTTGATGCACGAAAAGGAATTAATTTTATCCTGACAGCAGAATACATTTTTTCTACAGTGCCGCATAAATTTATTTCAAAATTATCATCACTCTCTGAAACTGTGCCCTCAATCTGATATATGTCTTTTCCAGCTCCCTTCAAAAATAGAAGAATTTTCTCAGCAAACTGAAGGCCCTGCCTTTTCATATTCAGAAATTCTTCGTCATTATGTTCCACATCATCAGGAAAATAATACGATATTCTTCCATTATTATTCGGGATGCCCTGTACAAAGAATAGTTTTTCCGAAAATTCTGATTCAGCAAGATTTCTTATAATGTAATCCGTCAGCCTAATCTTTAGCGCTTCTTCGGTCGAATATCCCTTTGATTTTATATAGCTTAACCACTTCGGTTCTTTAATTTCCCGACGCAAAATTTCCTCCCATTCAGAGCCAGACACCGATAACCTGTCTCACTTTATTTGTAACCTTCCGCTTTGCGGCAAACTCCATCAGTTTTTCGACATTCTTGCTTTCATCCTTAATATAATTCAAAAGACCTTCCTTGAAATCATCCCTTGAAATTTTATCTTCATATTTAAGTACTTCGCAGGCAAGTCTGTCCTTTGTATAAACCTTCATCATCTGCCCACCGACATTTTTAATTTCGACGCCGAATGACATTGCGCTCTCTTCACAGTAATATGGCGTAATGACAGGATAGCTCAGTTTGAATCTGGACTTTGAAACATTTTTGCTCACAGCAATGCTCCATGAAGACGGCCGCATCTTTAAATACCCCTGGTAAAAAAGTCCTGACGCCATTGTGAGAATCCCGTCCTTGAACATCGTGGCAATCAACTTTTCTTCGTCATCGTCATCGGCTAATCCATAATAGCCATTTTTTATCCTTTTTAGTTTTCCCTCATCGAGAAATGAAAGCAGCCTCCTGTAATCAATCCCAAGCGCAAGTATGTCGCCAGTCTTTGCCATGCCACCCTTTTCTTCAATAAGAGCCTCTATTCTCTCGAAGTCATAAGTCTTCTTTTCATCCCTGTACATAGGAATTTCATTTCCCATATTGTTCCCCTTTATCTTGACTTTTTCTTAATTTATGACATAATATTATGTATATTTTTTATATTAAGACAAATACTGTTGTCTATTTATATTGCCCGGATACATACCTTGCTAGTAAAGATCATAAGCATTTTTTGTATTGCTAACAACAGATTACAAAATAATTTATAACTGTTCTTTACTGCACTTACAGGAGTTTACATTATGGATTCAAATTCTATCGAAAACAATTCATCAGAATCATCTTCAAACATAAACTTCCAGAATGTCAAAACGACTACTACCTCTATGACTCCTGCTCCTACCATCATAAAGGAACGGACCAGCCCCACAAGAACTGACTGTGAAAAAGCCATCCGCAGAATCCTGATGAGAGAAACCCTCCAAAACGGAAAAAATCTTCACTTCAGAAATTCTTCCGACTTCATGCCATATTTCGAATCTTTATATCCTGCCGGCCCGAGTCTTCAGAAGCAGGTCCAGCGTGCCATTAAAGCGATGGACCTTGCCAAAGATAAAGATGGCTTCTTCTTTATCGACCGCACGAAGGAACAGATTTCTGATGACAATGACATCAAAAAGCTCTTTCAAACTTCCGGTGCACAGAATCCAATATCAACTGAAATTGAAACTGTTTTCCTGCCACTTAATGACAGCGACTCTGACACCATTCGGTTTCTCTCGAAAAAGCTCTCCTCTTCAAAGTCTTACACTGGCAAATTCATAGCTGTTATTCCTGCTGCAAATGGAATCGTCTTTCTTACAAATCAGAAAGAAAGGCTCATCCATGAGCTCGAATATGATCTCAATGATTCTTCTTTATCCTGACGTAGCTGTCGCTATGCGTATTTGTCGATGTGAGATCATGCGCATAGGCATTTCTCTTTGGCTTTCTTCTACGTCTTCTCTTTCTAATTCTCTTGCCGCCTCTGAAATTCAGCCTCGTCGCCTTCTTATGATGCTTCCTGCTCTTTACAGGTTTGATCGTCATATTATTTCTACTCTTCATCCATATGAAAATGAGAGCAATTACTGCAATAATAAGCAGAATAACAAGGACGATGATCCTCAGATCCACTCTCGCAAATTCTCCATCACTCTTCTTTCCTGATGTTGATTCATGGAATGGATATTCAGTATCTGTACTTGATTTCTTTTTAGCAGTGATTTCTGCTGACCCTACTACCCGGTCTGCATAGCTATATTGTATCGTTCCGAGGACGCTTTCCTTATTACTGTTTTCTTTTGCCTTTTTTGCAGGCACTACCTCACTGGTAAGATCTGAAAAATTTGCTGCCTTTGGTATGATTACTTTTCCTTCATCCGAAATCTTTATATTTTCTTCTTCTGAAGCAAGCTTGCCAAGATCCCAGCCCTCACTGTTCTGGTATATATTTGCATTGTCCTTTACAGAGAGAACTTGAAAATTGTCAAAGCAGTAATTGAATAAATTCGTCGTATCGAGATACTGGTTCGGACTCTGCGTATTCATGACGACGCAGACAAGGGTCATATCGTCCTTTTTCGCATAGGTCACAAGTGTAGAATTTGCCTGCGTGGTATACCCTGTTTTCCCTCCTACACAATATTCATAAAGATATTTGCTGGTTTTAAAATAATGCAGCATTTCATGGTGATTATTTAGAAATGTAGGATCTGCATGTTTATTTGTAGGCGGAATCGTATAGGTTCTGGTACCTGTAATCGTTCGAAATGCTTCGTTCTTATATGCTTCCCTTGCTATCAGCGCCATATCATAGCAGGAAGTATAATGATTATCATCTGGAAGACCATTAGAATTATTGAAATGCGTATTCTGGCAGCCTAATTCTTTCGCCTTATCATTCATCATATTTATAAAGTTGTCATAGGTGCCGCCAATATGTTCAGCAATTGCATAGGCAGAAGAGTTACAGGATTCCAGCAGCATTGCATAAAGACACTGCTCAAGGGTCATCTGTTCTCCGACATCCCGGGCAATGCTCGAGCTTCCCCTGTCTATTTTGTAAATCGCATCTTCTGAATATGTGACTGTGTCCTGAAGATTCCCATTTTCTACAGCAAGAAGGGCAGTCATTATCTTTGTAATACTTGCCGGATAATGCTCAGCATGCTCATTCTTCGCATAAAGAATAGTGCCTGTATCCTCATCCATGACGATGGCGGCATCGCTCATGACATCAATGCCTGCAGGCCAGCTGCCCTCAGCTTTTACAGTAAGTGGCTGGGAAAAAACCAAAGATATTGAAAATCCAAAAAGCAGAAGCCCAGTGCAAATTCTTTTCTTCACAATTCTACCGCTTGCTGCTTCCCTGGAGAAAATTTTTGAAAAAATCATTTTATAACCTCACACAAATGTACAAAGTATTATTACTCTGCACACTTGATTCAGTATAAGGTATCTGTAATAAATTAGCAATTAATTTTTCACAAAGTGGCAAAAATTCCACGATTGTATTATAATAAATACAATATTTATATAAATTTTACTTGCTTTTTTCTATAGCCTTTGATAATATAATCAAGTCGCTCAAAGAGAGCACGACACATGCGCGATTAGCTCAGTTGGTAGAGCACCTGACTCTTAATCAGGGTGTCCAGGGTTCGAGACCCTGATCGCGCATTATTTTTTTATGATTTTTAGCCCTTGATGAATAGTTTAAGCCTGTTATTAACCTATTTTCGTCTATTTTGACTAAAAATCCTGATATTTTTCTAAAAAAACTATTTATTTTATTCTAGTTTTTTTGTCAATTTTATGTTAAATTATTATCGATTTGAAGGAATTTCCATCAGATCGGAGAAAAGAGGTCTCGTGATTGCAAAGACAGCGGTTGCGGGGCTTTTGTTTTGCCCTTTTTAGTTCTAATTCATAAATCCCTGCATCGCTTAGTAAAATCTTTATTCTTTCGCCACAAATATTTTATCTTCCGGCATTACTTTTAACAGACTTCTTTTTGCCATCATAATAAAGTCTTCTTCTGTCTCTTTTCTATAAGATAGAATGCCATTATTATTTTCGTATGGATAAAGTACTACTTTACTTTCACCATATCTCTTTCTCATTGCCTTCAGATATTCAGCTGGTATCCGGAAAGTGCCAAGGCTTATGTCCTTTACTGCATTAAAATCAATCTCACGTATTATTTTTTCAAAAAAATCAGAATAAATTTCTATATACCCGTTTGTATGAAGCATCGGATCAAAACAGAGCCTGACATTCTTTCCACTGTTTATTGCTGCATTTACTGCATTTATTCTATTTGAAAGCATTGGCGTTTTATGCTCAAACCGTTTTATTATTTCATCCGGTGAAAGGGTAAATGCATAAACGAGATTATCTTTTTCCTGATTATCCTGAATTTCTTCTTTTGTAAAGCTTACTGCTGCCTTTGTCCTGATCTCAAACGAAATATTCTCATGCTTTGAGGCAAAGTTCCGCCATTGATTAATAAATCCTGTGAAGGAGTCAAGCGCTGCAAGATCGGTCTCATATGAAAGATTGATGAGCACCTTTTCATCCTTTATCTTTTCTTCAATCTCACGAAAGGCATCCTCAATATTTACAAAAATGACTAAATCTCCACTCGGATACATTCCCTTCAAAAAACAGTACTCACAATCAAAGGGGCAGTTCATGGCTGTAAGGCAATAATAATAGTTGTCTAAGCCAAAAGACTGGCAGTTCTCTGATCCCTCGTAAAGAAACCTGTTTTCATTTACCGCAAGAATAATACTCATATATTCTTTTTCGAGTGCGGCATTTTGATTCTCCATCGAAAAAATATCTTTGTAATGCCTGATATGAATAATTTCAGCATCTTTGAAATGAGACAGAATTTTCCCTGTCAATTCATAGGAATACGCTTTTTCCTCGACATAAATATGTGCATATTTTTTTGCTGAATAAATTTCCATATCTATACCCTGCCTATAAAGAAGATAAAAGATAATCCTTTATTTCCTCTATCAATTTTTTGCTTTCAGCCCTCGATTTTTCCGGAAGTCTGTTCTCTTTTATCATTTCACAGAGTTTGTTTTCGATATTAATTCCTTCCTGCCATGAAAATTTCTGTAGTTTTAAAAGTTCATGGAGCATTGACTCACTGCAGTTCAGCTCCTCATAGTAATTAAATCGTACCTCCTTGCCATTCGCATAGAGATATGTGTGAAGGTTCGCATCGTCATTGTCATAATCAAGATCTTCTGCTGCTTCGATTTCGTCCTGACTTTTATCACGTAATAATTCGATGAAATTAATGATATTCTCATCTGGAAAACTATTCATGACTTTTCTAATATCATCAGATGATTTTGCTATTTCATCTGTTCCATGGTCTGAAACCGTCTTAAGGAAAAATATTCTGTCTGGATGAAGTCGATGTGTTATGGCAGTAAAAATACCTGCTGCCTCCATATCAAAAAGAAGCGGTTCGTTGGCATTTCTCTGTGAAAAATCGTGAACAGGTGCCATTCCTGAATATAATCCCGCCTCTTTAAAATCGTATGCAAAATAATTTCTTGGAAAATAATATTTATCCTGCTCTGGCGAATATATTTTATTTATTAGATATGTTTTTCCTATTTCTGTATTTGAATTTCCTGCAGCAATTCCTATATTAATAACATAATCTGTTATATGAAGTCTTCCGTCAGTCAGCAGGATTCCCGCTGCCGCTGCAGCATTAAACTGACCAATTCCAGTAATAATCAGAATAATGGACTGAAGATAAGGACGATGATAAGATGCCTCATCTGTTAATTGATAATCGATAAAATCTCCATAAACTTCAAAAGTGTTATCATATTTTATTTTTTTCAAAGAAAACCGCTTAATAAGCGGCTTTGCTTCTTTCATTGTTGCAGTGAAAATATATACCATTTTATCTCCATTTCACTGACTAATGCATTATTAAAGGGATTGCTGTGCTGGAAAAACCTTGGGTTTTTCCAGCATATTATGAACTGCTCGTTGGAACTGCGACTGCATCATCTGGAAGCAGCTCGAAAATAATCTTATAAATAGGCATGCCCTGAGCAGAAAACTTATCCTCATACTCAGTCGTTACATTGCCGGCATTCATATTCTCATCATTATGAAGATCCTCCGTATTTGCTAAAATTGCAAATTTCGGATGCGCATTTATTTCTTCTATTGAAAAATCGTAGAGATCCTTGTTGTCGGTTTTAAATTCTATTTTTCCACCAACTGGAAGGATTTCTGAATAGAGATCTAGGAATCTGCCAGAGGTCAACCTCCTTTTGGCATGTCTCTTCTTAGGCCAGGGATCAGAGAAATTTAAAAATATCCCGTCAATCTCGCCTTTGTCAAAAATCTCATTCAGTTTATAACCATCGAATCTGAAAAATTTAATATTTGAAAGCGGCTCTTTTTCAAGCTTTCTGACAGCCTTTATGAGCACACTTGCATAGAAATCTATTCCGATAAAGAAATTATCAGGCTCTAGCATAGCCTTTTTATACAGGAACTGGCCTTTTCCTGCGCCGATTTCAAGATAAATCGGCTTATCCTCCGCGACCGTACTTCGCCATTTTCCTTTAAACACATACGGGTCTTTTATACCAAACAAACTATTTTCGACCGCTTCCACGGCACCAGGAACATTTTTTAATCGCATATATTCTTTCTAAAAAAATAATTAATTTTTGTCATAATAACATTTTCATGTCATACTTGCAAATAATTTTGCAATCTCCTCTGGAGAAAGTGTTCGGTTCGGATCATCCGATACTGCAGGTTCCGGAGCTAACGTCGGCTCTGATGCCGGTGCCGGTTCTGGTACTGATTCCGGTGCTGGTTCTGTCTCTGGTTCCGGTGCTGGTATTTGTTCTGATGCTGACTCTGATGCTGATGCTGGTTCAGCTACTACTGATGTTTCTTCTGTACTAATATCTATATTTTCATTTTGCTCCGGCTCGAAAGATTCCGTATTAACTATTGGTTCCTCTGTCTGCTTTGAATCTTGCTGTGATGAAATTGCTGATTCCTTTATAACGGAATCTGGTTCTTCAATCTGCTCTGGAATCGTATCCGTTTGTATTGATGAAGTCTGCTCATTGATTTCGTCTGACATTTTGTAGTCTGATATGGTCTGCTGTCTGGTTTCCAGAGCCTTCATATCAGCTTTCAATGATTTAATTTCAGTTGACATATCAGAAATTAAATATTTTAATTCCTGATTGCTCTGTATCATCTCATCTCTGTTTTCATTTAATAATTTTCTTTGAGCTTCAACTACAGCCTTTGTATTTTCAGAGTTCCTATTGATTGTAACTTTCGTCAATGCTTTCTGCGCGCTGATAATATCATCCCCTGGAATTGAATTGCCTTCCATTTCAAGTGAACTCAGTCTTTCCTGTAATTCATCAAAATTTCTTCTTAAAACAAAATATGATGCTTTCTGCGCAGCAAACATTTCATCAAAGTGCTGCTTTTCAATCTGCCTCTGAACTTCGAATTTCCTTTGGATTGAAAAAATCATCAGGAAAATATCTACGATAAAGGCTACCCCGCAGGAAAGAAGCGGCAGGATCTGTTCTGGGCTTGTAACAATCTGATAAATGATAAATACAAAAAATACCCCTGCCAAAGCAGCAGTCACTGCGATAAATAAATTGTCTCTTGCTTCTGTTTTTTTGAGATCATTAGGAGCTTCTGCTTCTTTATTATTAATTTCCTTTGACTCAGTCATATTTTTTCCTCAATAAAAAAATAACTATACTTTTACAAGTATAGCATTTTTTTACTTTTATTTACAACAGTTCACACGCTATTTCATTCGTAATCTCGCTCACTTCGTGAGCTTTACCGCTGCTATCGCAGCATGATTACTCATGAAATGGCGTTTACTTCGTGAACTAAAAAACACAGTAACTTGCATACCAGTATGCGTTACTGTGTTTTTTGTCCACGTGTGAACTGTTGAATCATGTTCCCGAGGCGATTTGAACGCCCGACCCCTCGCTTAGGAGGCGAGTGCTCTATCCAGCTGAGCTACGGAAACAAATTTTTTATGCATTAACTTTTCCCTGCAGCCACACATCTCCTTTGAAGCGGCGGCCAATCTCGGGCTCTCCTAATAAGTCCTTTTCATTAATGCAAACGCCATATATCATACTGTCAGACTGAAGTGTCAGGTCGTAAATAAACTGCCTTGTTCTCTTGTTCATGAACTTGCGGACATTTAAGATTTCTCCAATGACACTGTATTTATCACTTTCAATCCCACTTGGCATAAAGCTTGTATCAACAATCTCATAAAGCGACTCATTTGAAAGTCTCTTCGACAGGCTGTTATACAAATCCATGTCATTGACTGTAAGCTCTTCGTAAGCTCTTTCGTCACCGTTCTTTGCTGCAGCAACTAATTTGCTTCGCTTTTGGACATTCTCAAGCTTTTTTTGTTCATCACCAGCTTTCTTCATAATTGGAAGAAGAATCTTTCCTCCATTTGACAAAGCCATAAATGACGAGCCGCCAAAAAACACTTCTTTTAGTCCTCTTTGATCTGACATCAGAATTGGCATCATGTCCTGAATGAAATATATGAGATCTACACCGATTCGCACATCATCACAGAGACCAAAAAATCCTTCCCTGTCTGTCTGTGGTATTACATTTGTAGGTATTCCATTTGATGTATTTGAAGCTTCCCTGTATGGAAAGTAATAATCCATGATAAACTGATCATCTTTCCGGAAGTATCCTCGCATACATATTCCCATGCCGCCAGCAACTTCTTTACGAAGCTCAGTTATCTCATTTCCATCGAGATCTATTGCCTTTGTGACAACATCAGGATCTTTTAAAGCTTCATCATATAAATAATTATCAAATTCCTCTTTTGAGAAACCCTTAAATCCTATCGATGAAAAATACCCATTCATTAAATAATTCTCATATTTTCTTCAAAATCACGTATTTTTTATTATATTACAGAGTCAAATAATTATCAAGAATTTTTTGAACCTGATTTTTCATTCAGTGCCTTATCCAGTGCCTTCTGCTCTTCGTCGGCAAGTCCGATTACAGAGTTCCCATCAATGAGTTCCTTCATATACGTATAGCAGCCCTCTCTTGTGTGAACTACATTTACGATAAATCCATCATCATTATCATTTAATAGAGCAAGTGCAAACGAAAGATTTCCTCCGAGTTCGTCTAATGCGTTATACTTTTCAAGTCCCATTTTATGAAAGCATAATTTCTGATATTTCTTTATGCCCTCAATATTCTTCTCGTTATTCTTGTTTGATTCTCTCAGCTCATCAATCTGATCAAGCCTGTGGATTAAAGTGTCTTCCAAAGACTTTCCATCTTTACCTTTCAGGAATGCCCCTAATTTTTTATTCATATCAGACTGCTTCTTTATTAGTACAATTAAGATAATCAGAAGCACAATGCAAAATGCACCAAGTCCAATAATAATATAATCTGATGAAAATCCTAGATATGATTCTATCATTCGTTCTGCCTCCAAAATTATTGCAGTTTATTTATGATATTTTCAAGCTCTTCTGCTGAATAATATTCAATCTCTAACTTTCCATGTTCAGAATCTTTCGCCGTGATCTTCACCTTTGTCCCCAGAGATTGCTTTAGTTTTTCTTCTAATTCCGAATAAATTGTCTGAAGCTGTTCACTTACCGGTTTTGCTTTTTCTGGTTTCTTTTCCGGTTTCTGATTCAGCTTCCTTATCTCTTTTTCTACATCGCGGACGGATAGCTTCTCATCGAAAATTCTCTGTGCAAATTTATACTGTTCTTCGGCATCATCAATTCCTAGAAGTGCCCTGGCATGACCTGTGGAAATCATGTCATCAATCACCATCTGGCGCACCCGTTCATCAAGCTTTAAAAGGCGAAGAGAATTTGTTATCGCTGTCCTGCTCTTTGAAACTTTTTCCGCTATTTCATCCTGCTTTAGATGGTACGTTTCGATCAGCTGCTGATATGCCTCTGCTTCCTCAATCGGATTTAGGTTTTCTCTTTGAATATTTTCTATTAGAGAAACTTCATATTTTTCCTGGTCAGGAAGTTCCATTATTATTACAGGAACTTTTTCAAGCTCTGCATTTTTTGCCGCACGCCATCTTCTTTCACCAGCAATTATTTCATAATAATCTCCCTTTTTCTGAACAAGGAGAGGCTGGATGATGCCATGTTTCTTTATGGATTCTGTAAGTTCCTGCAGAGCGTCTTCATCAAATTTCTTTCTCGGCTGATCTCTGTTTGGCTCTACTTCAGAAATTGGAAGTTCTGTAATTCCTCCGGAACTTTTTTCAATTATCTCTTTTTCTTCTTCCTCGGTTGGTGGAATCAATACATCAAGACCGTGTCCGAGTCCATGTTTTTTATTACCTGCCATTTTATTTTCCTTACCTTGTTTCTATTATTTCTTTTGCAAGATTCCTGTAGCTTTCTGCACCTGCTGACTTGCTGTCATATAAATTTATTGGCAGTCCATGTGATGGGGCTTCAGCCAGACGGACATTTCTAGGAATAATTGTTTTGAAAATTCTTGTCTGCAGGCTGCTCTTTACCGAGTCTACTACATCCGATGAAAGATTTGTCCTCGCATCGTACATTGTAAAAACTACCCCTTCTATTGAAAGACTTTTATTCAGTCTTTTCTTCACAAGGTCGATTGTCTTTATCAATTGTGCGATTCCTTCAAGTGCATAATATTCACACTGGATTGGAACTATGACAGAATCTGCTGTGGTCATCGCATTAATTGTCAGCATATTTAGTGAAGGTGGACAGTCAATAAAAATATAATCATAATCTGCCTTAATATAATCTATAGAATTTCTAAGAATATATTCCTTGTTTTTCTTATCAAGAAGTTCAATTTCTGCCCCGGCTAGATCCACATTGGAAGGAATTAACTTTAGGTTTTCCAAATCTGGAACCGAATGCAAAACCTCACTAGCTGATAATTCTCCAAGCATTAAATCATATACTGAATCTTCGAGCTCGTTCTTGTTTAATCCGAAGCCACTGGTTGTATTTCCCTGTGGGTCCAAATCTATTACAAGTATTTTTTTGCCCAGTTCAGCAAGACAGGATGAAAGATTTATTGCTGTAGTCGTCTTTCCTACTCCGCCTTTCTGATTGGCAATTGCCATTATTTTTCCCATTATTTCTGCTTTCCTATTTCTTTAATTAATATTTTCGTATTTTCCTAAAGCGATTTTCATTATAACACTTTGTATTTAACCTTGCTATTTTTATATTTTTCGTGATTTTTAACTTTATCTATATCTTGTATGTTTATTATTTATGTTTCACGTGAAACTTTTTCTAATTTTTCAAAATATTGTATTTATATTTTTAATTCTATTCTAAATATAGAAATACCCGGTAATGTTTCACGTGAAACATTACCGGGTATTGTCAACATCTAGTGATGACAAAAATAAAAAGACAAATCAAATGATTTTTTGTGAATATTACTTAAATTCCTTTAGTAGTTCAGAAATTTCAATCTTTGCTCTCATAGGATCTGTAGAAATCAAAGAAGAAATCAAATTTAATTTAGTAATAACACTATCCTTTGACGCAACATATTTTGGCTGTGAAGACTTGCTTAATTTCTTTGCTTCCTTTATACAATCATTAATATCATAAAGTTGTTTTTTTCTAATTTTCAAATCTGCATTCAGAGAATTAATATGTGTTTTTATTGAATCAATATCGTTTTTAGTATCATGTAAAGTTTTATCATTAACAGATTCATATTTTCGAGGAGAGAAATCCTGAAAATCTTCATTGTGTTCTTCCTGAATAAGGCCAAGAAATTTTTCTTCTTCTGTCAGCTTTGCATTTTCCAAATCAAGCTGTTCCTGTATAGAAGAAATTTCAGAAGAAACCTCTCTTTCTAAATTTTCTAAAAAATCCATTAACATAAAACTGCCTCTATCTATTTAATATATGTTTTTTAATATTATCCGATTTCTTACTGATAATATCAATACCTAAAATCGAATATATAACGATCTGAAATCCAAGTATCGTAATGTGTGTTCCTAATTTTGTAACAGGTTCCATCAAAAGAATAATGCCAAGAGCAAGTTCAACGATACATGTGATCATATAACTGATCATCCTCTTACGGATAAGATTAACTTTCCATTTATCGTCGATAATATTTAATTTTTTTAGAAAAAAGCAATACAGAAAATAGCTGAAATTTCTTCCTCCTTTAATGATACCGAATATTCCCCACGATATGCCAATTATTGAAAATGCATTATTCCGTGAGACAATAATTATGATTCCAATAATAAGAAAAGCAAAAGCCCTGACATTAAGACTGTCATAACTATCCGGAAGCAATTCATTTTCTTTAGAAAAATTCTTATCCTTATAATAAATAATAGAATCAACAAATAATATGATTCCAGAAGCAATCATTACAAAGCCAATAAGATATGGAAGAATAGTAAGAATGATTTCCTGACGAATAATACAGAATATGCCAGCAAAGAAAAGTAAAATTCTGGATATAATATTTAATAAATATTCTTTATCGATATTTTTCATTTCACGTGAAACAGTAACGTACGAGCTCACAATTTTTAATTCCAAAATGAGCGAACTCGTCATTAGTCATGTCATAAAAATAAGACTGTACCATACGGGCAATTCCATTATGTGCAACGAGCAAATATATTTTACCAGAGTCATCATTTTTTATTTCATCAAGTAAAGAATAAATTCTGGCGGCAACTTTAAGCATAGATTCACCAGAACCATAAGAGTCAATAAAATTTGACTTTGCAGCCGTAAACCCTTCACTATGTCTGGGCGTACCTTCCCAAATACCAAAATTCTGCTCACGAAGTCGTTCTTCTTTGATTGCAGGAATACCGGTAAGCTTTGAAACAAATTTTGCAGTATCTGCCGCCCGTGATAAAGGGGAATATAAAATCTCATCTATTTGCACTTTTGATTCAATAATATTCTGTGCAAGCGTCACAGCCTGCTGTCTTCCCAACTCAGTAAGCGGTGATTCAGAAGCACCGCAAATTTTATTCTCAACATTCCATTCTGTCTGACCATGTCTGGCAAAATATAAATCTTTCATTTGTTCTTATCCAATCTAGCAAAAAACTTCATATAAGGCTTTTCAATTAAATATATCCTAATAAGTTCAATAATAGAGCAAACACAAAAAATTATTATTACAACCCCAATAGAATAAGGAATAATTTTTAATGAGTACTGATAATCCGTACCATGAATAATACCCATCCACAATTTTGTTCTCATAAGAAAATTATCATGGATCAAATATACACCAAAAACAGAAGAAGCAATAATATTAATTATCTTTGAATATCGCATATTTAATGAAGCAAAAAATAAGAAAATAAATACAGCGACAATAAAACATGTGATATACTGCGGCTTATAAAAATAATCTGCCTGATCAGAAAAATATAATGGATAAGTCGCAGATTTATTCGTTAATATAAAGAATATCAAAATAAATATAGAAGAGCATAAAGCAATGCTAAAATAAAAATAAGGTTTATGTTTTTTTACATCAAAATATAGTCTAATATATCCAGCAAAAGCATATAAATAAATAAACCATAATAAATCGCTTAAACCATATGTTGCATTAAATATTACGAAAAATCCTGTCAGAGTAGGAAGAACAGACCATAATATAAAAAATAATATCAAATAATTACGATAAGTTTTTCTATCAATATTATTTAATGCTTTATTAATCAAAGGAACTAATAAAAAAAGAATAAAATAATTTGTAGCGAATCCCCATTGGTTAGATGCAACAGGAAAAAGGCAGCATAAAAAATACTGACCATCAAAACTAGGAACCTTATGAGTAAAAAAGAATACCAAATAAATGCCAACAGAATAAGTGAACATAATTAGCCAGAGTTTAACCGCTTTACTAATTTTGATTGATTGTACCTTAATCAGAAAATACCCGGAAATCATGATAAATAAATCTATACCAAGTTTGCCGCCCATAGAAATAAATTGCAGCCAGACTCTCTCAATAGAAATGGATGAATCAGAAAAAACAAATCCTGAATGTACAGAAAAATGATGCCCAATAATAAAGAGCATCGCAAAAATTCTCAATAGTTCAAAATTTGACTGACGCTTATAATCATTGGAAACATGTTTATCGATTACATCTGATTTTGATTCAAGGAATGTATTTTTGTCCATGGCTTTATTTATTCATCATGCTACCGCATTAAATTGTTAAATTCTATTAATTAATCAATCAAAAGTTTATCATATCAATAAAAATTATTAAAGGAAAAATAAAAAAACCTGCTTTCGCAGGCAAATAAAATCCGAATTTCAAATTTTTCTTATTGACTCCAACATCATGAAAAATTCAATTGTCCATTGTTCAAGTCTCAAAGATTTAATAAAGCAATTACTGCTAAAAAGCATAGAAAAAGTCCCATAATGAATGTCCTTTCTTTCCCTGATTTCATCTCAAGTATAAAAGGACATTGTAAAATCCAAAATCGGATAGGTATAAAATTTTTGTAAATCTTAATGTGTTTTACTTCACATCCATCTTCTGTAAGAATGCCTTGGTTCTTTCATTTGAAGGGTTGTCGATGACTTCAGCTGGCGTACCTTCCTCAACAATCACTCCGCCGTCCATAAAGATGACTCTGTCGGAAACATTTTTAGCAAATCCAATTTCATGTGTAACGATCACCATTGTCATATTTTCTTCGGCAAGTGAACGCATTACTTTTAGAATCCCGGCGGTAATTTCTGGATCAAGTGCACTTGTTGGTTCATCGAAGAAAAGCATCTTCGGCTTCATAGCAAGTGCTCTTGCAATTGCAACCCTCTGCTTCTGTCCACCTGAGAGCTGGTCCGGATATGCATCTTTTTTATCAGAAAGTCCGACCTTATCAAGAAGAGCAATGGCTTCTTTTGTAACTTCATCTTTGTCCCTCTTTTGAACTGAAACAGGAGCATCGATAAGATTCTTTAATACCGTATAATGTGGGAAAAGATTGAAAGACTGGAATACTAATCCGAAATTATTTTTTAATTTCCTGATGGTATCCTTGTCCGCATACTTCGTTGGTTCTGAAGCATTATTTACTGTGGCAGCTTCTCCATCATAAGAAAGCGTGCCGTAGTCCATCGTCTCAAGAAATGTTGCACATCGAAGAAGAGTAGATTTTCCAGAACCAGACGGTCCCAAAATGGAAAGCACTTCCCCTTCCTGCACGCTTAGTGAAATATCTGACAGCACTTCATTTCCATGAAAGGATTTTTTCAGATGATTTATTTCTAATAATGACATAGCAAACTCCTACTCAAAATAATTCATTTTCTTTTCAATCTTGCCCATTACAAATTCAACTACAAAGTTGAAAATGTAGTAGAAGATGCCGGCTACAAAGAGCGGAATAATATTTGAATTTGCTGCTGCAACCTGCTTTGCAATTGTAAACATTTCAGTATAGGCAAGCGCGAATGCAAGCGATGTATCCTTTACAAGCGTAATGACTTCGTTTGTGACTGGTGGAAGTGTTCTCTTTACCATCTGAGGGAAAATAATCTTGAAGAATGTCTGGCTCTTTGAATAGCCAAGTACATCTGCGGCTTCCCACTGACCGCTTGGAACACCCTCAATGCCTGCACGGAAAATCTCCGCAAAATATGCAGCGTAGTTAATAACGAAACCAATAATGACAGCTGTGAATCTGAATGAATTTGAAAGGGAAACACCGAATAAATAATATGGACCAAAGAAAACAACAAGGAGCTGCAACATCAGCGGCGTGCCTCGGAGTATTGAAATATAAACTCTTGCAATCCAGTGAAGGATGGGGTTTTTTGCCATTCTCATCGCACAGACAAGAAGTCCTAGCGGTAGTGAAAATATAAGTGTAAGGAAGAAGATTGCCAGCGTATTGAGAAGACCCTTTAATAATTCTATGATAATATAACCAAAGGAAGATGATGAACTTCCACTCGAAGCCGCATCATTTTCAGCCTGCATGACTGCATCGGCACCTTCCTGACCTAAGCAGACTGAATCTGAAAGATCCCAGTCCTCTGCAATCTTATCAAAGGTACCATCAGCTAACATTTCATTAAGAGTTTCCTGAACCTCATCTCTTAACTTAGTATTACCCTTCTTAAATCCAATTCCGTACTGTTCTGAAGATACCTTTTCTTCAAGAAGTCTGAACTTGTCGCCACGATTTTTAAGCTGATAATTTGCAACACCATAATCAAGTACAACTGCATCAGCAGAACCGGATTCAAGAGACATGAATGCGGAATTATAATCGCTGACCTGCTGCAACTCTGAGAAGGATGCGCATAATTCTTTATTTTCATCTGTTGCATCATCACCGGTAAATGCAGCAAGTGCTGATGAATCAGCCTGAACGATGACGACCTTGCCTGCAAGATCTTTAAGTTCCTTAATATCAGAATTAGTCGGAACTACAACGACCTGGGAATTATCTACATAAGCTGAAGACCAGGTATAGTCATCCTCTCGGCCGTTCATCGTAAAACCATTCCAGATACAGTCGATGGAGCCGGAATTTAATTCCATATCCTTTGAATCCCAGTCGATTGGCTGCTTCACAAGTGTCCAGCCCCGGCGGTTACAAACCTCCTGTGCGAGGTCAAGATCGAAACCCACATACTCGCCGTTATCATCCTTATATCCGTAAGGTGGGAACTCTGCATCGAAACCAACGATGAAGGTATTATCATCATTATCTGATTTTGAATTCGATGCTTGTGAGACATTAGAAAATGTAAATGATACTGCTGTTGCTATTGCCACCAGAAGGGCTGGCAATATGAATTTATTAAACTTTTTCCGATTCATAAGAACTCCTGAATAAATCTTGACGGATTGTTGCTCTGTCAATCGTGATAACCTAATAGTTTGTTAGATTTGTATTATGATAATACATTATTATGCTAAAGTCGAGAGAAAAAATAAAAATCCGTTAATGCACGGATTTTTAAGCACTATAAAGGCTGCTTTGAGGGAAGGCCAGCCTTCCTTGGGTATTTTGATTTTGTAGAAATGTTCTTTTTTATGTCTATTAATAATCTATTGCCGTAATCAAACGGAAGGTTAAATTCAAGTTCTTTTGATTTTACGCCGCCTAATATTTTCACAGCATTTTTTGATTCTGCAATTTCTTGTCTGCAGTCTGATGATTTGTAAGAAATAAAATGTCCGCCGACTTTTACAAATGGAAGGCAGTATTCAGACAAAGTGGAAAGATTTGCAACCGCACGGGAAACCACAAAATCATAGTGCTCACGCAAATCTTTTCTGTGGCCTAAATCTTCTGCACGGCCATGAATAATACGAATAGTGCCAAAACCATTCTTCATAATAATTTTCTTGTCGTCAGATTTTTCTATTTCCTTTGCGTCTGAAATTTCATCAGCAAAAATTTCTTCTAAGGCATCGTAAATAAAATTCAGCTTCTTATTAACAGAATCTGCAAAGGTAATATTTATTTCAGGAAATGCAATTTTTAGAGGCACACCTGGAAAGCCAGCCCCGGTACCAAGATCAAGTACATTTATATTAGAAGAAAAAATTTCGGTCAACATCCTGCCGTCAATCTTTTCTAATTTCAAAATGCTCAGGCTATCGTAGAAGTGCTTAAAATATACTTCGTCAAATTCTGTGATGCGCGTCAGGTTCATCACGGAATTCTTCTCAATCAGAAGATCATAAAACTGCGCAAACTGCGAAAGCTGGTGCTCGCTTAAAGCAACACCCAATGCACTTACTTCACTACTAAAATTTTCAATTACTTCTATTTTATTCATAATTGTCATTTACGTGTCCCGAAGAACAAAACTATCACGAAAAAGGCGCCTCTCGGCTTCGTGATTTTTGCTTGCGTTGCATAAGCTCAAACTTCGCCTTCCGGCTCGTTTATCGCTAAGCAACGAGTAAAATCAAGACTTTTTCTTAGATAGTTTTGTTCTTCTCGCGCACTCATTATTTGCAAGTAACAAAATTACTTTGATAGGTATACAAGTAAAACTTGGATATCCGCCGGGGAGACACCGGAAATTCGAGAGGCCTGGCCGATGGATTCGGGGCGCATCTTGATAAGCTTTTGGCGGGCTTCGATGCGGAGGGACGGGACTTGTTCGTAGTCGAAGTCTGGCGGAATTTTCCGTGACTCGACCCGTTTAAAGTCTTCGACCTGTTTCATCTCGCGCTCGATATATCCTTTGTATTTTATATCAATATTTACCTGCTCTGTGACTTCATCGGAAAGAGCTGGTCTATCGGTATCAAGCGGTGCAAGAACTTCGTAATTTAATTCCGGTCTGCGAATTAAGTCTGTGAGCTTTATTCCTGTAGCAACTGGTGCGGAATTTAGTGTTGCAAGAAAATCATTTACATTTTTTGATGCACCGATGCTGACATTTGAAACCCTTTCGATTTCGGTCTGAATTTCTGACTTTTTCTTTGCAACATATTCTGCCCTTTCATCTGAAATGAGACCGACCTTGTGACCAATTTCTGTAAGACGAAGGTCTGCATTATCCTGGCGAAGAAGAAGCCTGTATTCTGCGCGGCTCGTCATCATTCTGTAAGGCTCAAAGCTTTCCTTTGTTACGATGTCATCTATAAGAACGCCGATGTAAGCCTGAGACCTGTCTAATATAACAGGCTCACGACCAAGAATCTCCATTGCGGCATTTATGCCTGCAAGTAGTCCCTGGGCAGCAGCTTCTTCATAACCTGATGATCCATTAAACTGACCGCCTGAAAATAATCCTCGTATATTCTTAAATTCAAGTGAAAGCTTCAGCTGTCCGGATGCAATGCAATCATACTCGATAGCATATGCATTTCTTACGACCTTAGCATGTTCAAGGCCGGGCACTGTATGAATCATCCTATGCTGCACATCCTCAGGAAGAGAAGAACTCATGCCATCGATATAGATTTCATTTGTCCAGGTGCCTTCCGGTTCAAGAAAAAGCTGATGCCTTGGTTTGTCTGAAAATTTTACGACCTTGTCTTCAATTGAAGGACAGTATCTTGGTCCTGTTCCTTCAATGACACCGGCATACATAGGGGAGCGGTCAAGATTTGCACGGATGATTTCATGCGTCTTTTCATTTGTATAGGTAAGGTAACAGGGAACCTGCTCCTTCTGAACTGTCGCAGGATCAGTCGAAAAAGAAAATGGCTTTACAACCGGATCGCCATACTGCGGCTCCGTCTTTGAAAAATCAACTGTCCTGCCATCAAGTCTTGCTGGCGTACCTGTCTTGAAGCGCTGCATTTTAATGCCATGTTCTATAAGAGAATCCGTAAGGAAAGTTGCCGCCTTGAGACCATTTGGACCAGTATGCTCAATCACGTCACCAAAAAGACAGCGGGCATTCAAATACACGCCGGTGCATAAAATTACTGCCTTCGCATGATAGATTGCCCCGGAAACTGTCTTCACACCTGCAATCTGATCGTTCTCAACTAATATTTCAGAAACTTCAGCCTGGCGAAGTGTCAGATTGTCCTGATGCTGCAAGACCTTTCGCATCTCAAGCGAATACATGAGCTTATCTGCCTGGCACCTTAAGCTGTGCACGGCAGGACCCTTCGAAGTATTGAGCATCTTTGATTGTAGGAAAGTTTTGTCAATATTCTTTCCCATCTCGCCGCCAAGTGCATCAATTTCCCTTACCAGATGTCCCTTCGATGAACCGCCGATATGCGGATTACATGGCATAAAAGCAACTGAGTCCATGCTCACGGTAAATACAATCGTATTCAGTCCCAGTCTTGCGCATGCCAAAGAAGCCTCACACCCTGCGTGCCCGGCACCAACTACAACTACATCATATTCTTCTTCTAAAATTTTTTCGTTCATTTCCCCATACAAAAGTCTTTGAAAATTTTATCGACCAAATCATCTTCGACTTCTTCACCGAGAATCTTCCCAAGATGCGAGTAAGCATCCATAAGGTCAGATGAGAAGAAGTCTTCCGTCATGCCATCTAAAATAGACTGCTTTACAAGCGATAGTGCAGAAATAGCAGAATCAATTTCATATTTCTGTCTTTCATTCGTGATGAAAATTTCGTCTGAAAGAAAACTGTCTGTCGTGAAGAATAAATCTGAAATGATCTTCTTTAATTCATCCAGGCCTTCGCCAGTCTTTGCAGAAAAATCGCAAACCTTGAAATTTGTGTCTTTAAGTGCACTTCCTAGTAACACGCCATCAAGCATGACTGCTTCATCAGGAAACAAATCATTTTTATTTCGAATGATGACGCATTTTTTATCGCCGATTAATGAAAATATTTTTTCATCCTCTTCATCCATGCCATTGTAAGCATCTGTGACAAAAAGTACAAGTTCAGCCCGCTCAATTCCATTGATTGACCGCTCAACGCCAATTTTTTCAACTGTATCTTCTGTTTCATGAATGCCCGCTGTATCAATAAGTCTTAATGTAAAATCGCCAAGCGTAATATCTTCTTCAAGCGTATCTCTTGTCGTTCCTGGAACATCGGTAACAATCGCCCTGTCGGTTCCAGTCAGCAAATTATAAAGAGAGCTCTTCCCGACATTTGGCTTTCCTGCAATGACCGTCAGAATTCCATTCTTTCTATGTTGCCCTTCATCAAAAGATTTTGAGAGCCTGCTCAACGTCTCTTCCCATGAAGAAATTATTTCATCAAGTTCAGCCGGATATCCGTTCAGTGAGTAATGTTCCGGATCATCAAGAGCCGCTTCGATAAAAGCTGTCTCATGAAGAACCTCTTCACGAACTTTTCTTATTTCAGAAGATAATCTTCCGGATAATTCTGACACAGCATTCTTCAGTGCAAAATCATTCGTTGAAGAAATCGTATCCATCACGGCTTCTGCTTCTGAAAGGTCTATCCTTCCATTAAGGAATGCTCTTTTTGTAAATTCACCAGGTTCTGCAGGTCTTGCTCCTGAAGAAATCACGAGATCAAGAATTCTTCGTATGACATAGAGTCCGCCGTGGCAGTTGATCTCGCAGATATCTTCCCTGGTATACGTATGTGGTGCCCTAAAAACTGAAACTAGAACCTCGTCCAAAATTTCATCAGCATCACGATCATAGATGAATCCAAAATTTATCGTGTTTGCCGCAGCCTTTGAAAGAAACCCGTCAGATTCTTTATTATTTTTATTTCTTATAAAAATGCGGTCGCAAAGCGCTATTGCCTTGGGACCGCTAATTCTTATAATACCTATTCCGCCGGATGCCATTCCAGTAGAAATGGCGGCAATAGTATCATTATTCATAATCATTGTATGAAATATTCTTCTTTGGTGTGACAACGACATGTCTGTATGGCTCTTCACCTTCGCTGTGGGTATTTACGAATGGGTTGTCCTGAAGAGCGTAGTGGATGATTCTTCTCTCATAAGGATTCATCGACTCAAGTGAAACGCTCCTGTGTGTTCTCTTTACACGGCCTGCAACATTCTTTGCAAGGTTTTCAAGCGTAGCTTTTCTTCTCTCGCGGTAATCTTCTGTGTCAACCTTTACCCTTGTGTAATTTTCCTGTCCTTTATTAATGACAAGTGAGGTAAGGTATTGAAGAGAATCTAATGTCTGTCCACGCTTTCCAATAAGCATACCCATCTCATCGCCTGAGAGGTCAATAGAGAGTGTATTGTTCTCAGCATCAAGCTTTGAATCAATCTTTACTTCAATCTTCATGGCATCGAAGACTTCATTTAAGAACTTCTCTGCAGCAGGTACGACGGAAGGATCT